>CAYUNQ010000011.1:0-5329 GCA_964446185.1 uncultured Marinobacter sp.
AATTCAATGGAAAAAGGCTTGAAACTCCGCAAGCCCGCATGAAACCTGCGTTTGCGGAGATCACTAGATGTAGTGGTTAAAAGGTGATCCTTGCCACAATTAACAAAACAAAAAAAGCGGGGCCAGGCCCCGCTTTTCAGGTCAGGCTCAGGTTTGAATCAGCCGAGTAACAGGCTATCGTCGTCCACCTGAAGCCCGCGCTGTTTCTCGAACAGTCCCAGAAGGTCTTTCACCTCCAGGCCTTCCCGATCCTTACCGGCGATGTCGAACACCACCTGGCCCTGATGCAGCATCACAGTGCGACTGCCGACTTCCAGTGCCTGTTTCATGCTGTGGGTGACCATCAGTGCGGTCAGCTTCTGCTCTTCGATGATCTGCTCGGTGAGATCCAGCACAAAGGCCGCGGTTTTGGGGTCCAGCGCCGCGGTATGTTCGTCCAGCAGCAGGATGCTGGACGGGGTCAGGCTTGCCATCAGCAGGCTCACAGCCTGACGCTGGCCGCCGGAAAGCAGGCCCATCTTGTCACCAAGCCGGCTTTCCAGGCCCAGCTTCAGGGAAGAAAGGCTCTCCCGGAACTGGCCGAGATACTGTCTCTTCACCGCAGAAGTGAGGCCGCGGCGCTGGCCGCGTTTGATGGCCAGCGCCAGGTTTTCTTCGATGGACAGGTTTTCACAGGTCCCCGCTAGGGGGTCCTGGAATACCCGGGCCACCCGCGCGGCGCGCTTGTAGGTCGGCAGCCGGGTTACGTCCTGGTTGTCCACGATAATCTGGCCGCTATCGACCATCACTTCGCCGGCCAGGGCATTCAGGAAGGTGGACTTGCCGGCACCGTTACTGCCGATAACCGTGACAAATTCACCCTGGTTTACAGTCAGGCTCATGCCCCGCAAGGCCGGGTTCTCCAGAGGGGTTCCCTTGCCAAAGGTGAGCCTCAGATCGGTTGCGCTGATCATAGTGCCTCCTCAGGCTTTCTTGCGGGTAAAGCGGTTGGCGATATTGGTGCGCACGCCCGGCAGAACAATGGCCAGGGTTACCAGCACTGCGGTGATCAGGTTCAGGTCCTGTGCCTGCAATCCCAGAATGTCGGCATTCAGGGCAAAGGCGATCGCGAGGCGGTAGATGATGGCACCGATCACGCAGGCCAGCAGGGCACGGATAACCGTAGATGGTGTAATAACCGCTTCGCCGCCAATCAGCGAGGCCAGGCCGATAACGATCACACCAACGCCCATGGTCACATCTGCCGCGCCCTGGCTCTGGGCGAACAGGGCGCCGGCCAGGCCAACCAGGCCGTTAGAGAGAGCAACGCCGAGAATGATCATGCCGCCAGTCGCGATGCCCTGTGCGCGCGCCATACGGGCGTTGGCGCCGGTGGCGCGCATGGCCAGGCCGGTTTCGGATTTCATGAAACGCCAGAGCAGGATCAGTGACACAAAAACCACGATGACGAACAGCAGTACCGGAACCTGATGGTAATCCAGCCCCAGTTCGTACCAGGGGGTCAGCACGGTTTCTTCGGTAAGCAGCGCAATATTGGGCCGCCCCATGATGCGCAGGTTCACCGAATAAAGCGCAATCATGGTCAGAATCGAGGCCAGCAGGTTAAGAATGTTCAGTTTGACGTTCAGGATGGCAGTCACCGCGCCGGCGGCCATGCCTGCCAGGACGGCGCAGCCTGTGGCCAGCCAGGGGTTCCAGCCTTCCAGAAGCAGTACGGCTGCCACGGCAGCGCCAAGGGGAAAGCTGCCGTCTACCGTCAGGTCGGGAAAGTCCAGAACGCGGAAAGAGAGATAGATACCAAAAGCAACCAGGCCATAAATGAGGCCGGTTTCGATTGCGCCGTAAAAAGCTATTTCGCTGAGCATGGGTATGGGTTCACCGTGAAAGAAAACGGGCGGGCCCTTTTGGGGTCCGCCCGTGTTGGTCAGGCGTTACTTGTCGTTGTTGACGACTTTTACTGCTTCCTGGATGAGGTCTTCAGACAGGGTAATGCCCATGCGCTCACCAGCTTCAGGATTCACATACAGGTCCAGCTCTTCCATGATCTCCACAGGCATGTCGGCTGTGGTGGCACCTTCCAGTACGCGGGCTACCATGGCGCCGGTCTGGCGGCCGTGGTTATAGTAGTTAAAGCCCAGTGCCGCAACGGCGCCACGCTCTACGGTAGCAGTGTCGGCGGCAAAGACCGGGATCTTGGCGCGCTCGCCTACGGAAATGACCGCTTCAGCTGCACTGATGACGGTGTTGTCGGTGGTCAGGTAGATGGCATCGGCCTTGCCAATCAGGGAGCGGGCAGCGCCCAGTACTTCGGAAGTCTTGGTGGCGGCACCTTTAACCAGCTCCAGTCCACGGGCCGCCAGGCGCTCTTCCAGCAGTTCCACCAGGGCAGCAGCGTTGGCTTCACCCGGGTTGTACACGGTACCGATGCGCTTGGCATCCGGCAGCATACGCTGGAGCAGGTCCAGGTGCTTTTCGATCGGCAGCATATCGCTTACACCGGTGATGTTGGCGCCGGGGGCTTCCCAGCTCTTAACCAGCTTGGCGGCAACCGGGTCGGTTACGGCAGAGAAGATGACCGGAATATCCCTGGCGGCTGCGGCAACGGTTTGCGCAGACGGTGTTGCAATAGCAACGATAACGTCTGGGCTTTCACCCACAAACTTACGGGCGATCTGGGACGCAATAGCGGAATTGCCCTGGGCACTTTCATGCATGACACGCAGGTTTTCACCGACGCGGTAACCACGCTCGGCCAGTTCGTCGACAACACCCTGATGGGCAGCATCCAGTGCCGGGTGCTCAACAATCTGGGTGATGGCAACTACACGAGTGTCTTCTGCCTGAACCAGGCTTGCGGCGGCGAGCAGCGACGCGCCGATCAGGGTACGCAGAGTTTTCTTGGCCATATGCCGATCTCCGGGTCTGTTGCAGGTTTCCCCTTGGAACGGGGTGGAAAAAGATCAAAGTTCGGAAGTTTACCACAGGGTTATGGGGTTCGGGATAGAGTTTGCAGTGAACTTTGCTGGTTGTCTTTACTCAATATATTGAACTGCAGATAATTTTGCCTTCATCACGTTTTGACGCATGGAGGTGTGTTGAAATAGGCTACTAAAGTCTTAAGGCTCCGAGGCCCGGATACAACGACATAAACACAACGCTTAAAACTATAAAGACGAGAGCAGGAAGGTCCATGGACACAACAAAGAAGCTTCCCCTGGAAATGGTTTACAACAGGGAGGCGGCGATGGCTGACTCCCTATACATGACTCAGCCCATCGGCAACGGCAAGGTGGTGCAGTACACCTGGGGTCGCGCAGTTGATGAAGCCCGCCGGATGGCGTCGTACCTGAAGTCTCTGAATCTGCCTGAGAAAAGCCGGATCGGCCTGATTTCCAAGAACTGTGCGCACTGGGTCATGACCGACTGGGCCATCTGGATGGCCGGCTATGTCTCTGTCCCGCTTTATCCAACCCTGAATGCCGATACCGTGAACTATATTCTGGACCACGCGGGCTGTGACGTTCTGTTCGTCGGCAAGCTGGACGACTGGGACATGATGAAGCCTGGTGTTCCGGACTCTGTCCGTTGCATTTCTTACCCCCTGAGCCCGCCCAACGATTTTGAAACCTGGGACGACATCGTCGCCAAGTATCCGCCGCTGGAAGGCAAAACAGAACGCACGGCCGACGAACTGGCAACGATTGTTTACACCTCAGGCAGTACCGGCCGGCCAAAAGGAGTAATGCTGAGCTTCGGTAATATGGCCTTCGCCGCCGCTGGTGGTATCGAAACGCTGGGGGTTGGTCCGGGCGAGCGCATGCTGTCTTACCTGCCGCTTGCTCACGTATTCGAGCGTACCTTTGTTGAGCTGGGTTCGCTGTATGCGGGCTTTGAGCTCTATTTCGCCGAGTCCCTCGACACCTTCGTCCAGGACTTGCAGCGCGCCCAGCCGACTCTGTTCCTGTCTGTACCGCGTTTGTGGGTGAAGTTCCAGCACGGGGTTCTGCAGAAAGTGCCGAAGCAGAAGCTGGAGCGACTGCTGAAGATTCCGCTGGTTAACAAACTGATCAAGAAGAAAGTGCTGAAGGGGCTGGGGCTGGACAAGGTGAAACTGGCCGGTTCCGGTTCTGCTCCGCTGTCTAACGATGTTCTTGACTGGTACCGCAACCTGGGCCTTGAGCTGCTGGAAGGTTACGGTATGTCAGAGAACTTTGCCTACTCCCATATGAACAAGCCGGGGCGTACCCGTACCGGTTATGTGGGAGAGGCATTGCCTGGCGTTGAGGTGAGAATCAGCGATATTGGTGAAGTACTGGTGAAAAGCCCTGCAACCATGATGGGCTACTACAAGGATGAGGAAAAAACCGCCGAAGCGTTTACTGAAGACGGCTTCCTGAGAACCGGGGATAAAGGCGAAATCGACGAGATGGGGCGCCTGAAGCTGACCGGGCGTATCAAGGAGATCTTTAAAACCAGTAAGGGCAAGTACATTGCTCCGGCGCCGATTGAGAACCGGCTGATGGCTCACGATGCCATCGAAATGGTCTGTGTGTCTGGCGCCAACCAGACCCAGCCCCACGCGCTGGTGTTGCTGGGCGAAGAGATCCGTCCGAAAATGGCCGATCAAAGCTTCCGCAAAGAGATTGAGGAAAGCTTCAGGAAGTTGATTGCCGATGTGAACAAAACCGTAGATCCGCACGAGCAACTGGCATTCATAACGGTAGTCAGTGATGAGTGGTCCATTGAAAACAGCTTCCTGACCCCCACGTTAAAACTCAAGCGCAATGTGGTAGAGGATGCGTATCAGAGCAAGGTGGATAACTGGTATGCCCAGAAACAGCCGGTGATCTGGCAGTAAATCGCTGGCTCATCAGGTAACAAAGAAGCCCGGCCATAGCGCCGGGCTTCTTTGTTCGGGTATCGAGCAATGAATCAGGTCATGGCCCGGGAATTGGAAATGGAACGGCTCATCAAGATGATCGGAATGATGCCGGCCAGTACGATAACCAGGGCCGGCAGGGCACTGTGGTAAAGCTGCTCGTCTGAGGCGAACTGATATACATAGGTGGCCAGGGTTTCGTAGTTGAATGGCCTCAGGATCAGCGTGGCCGGAAGTTCTTTCATGCTGTCCACAAACACCACCAGGGCTGCGGTAACCAGCGTGCCGCGGAGTATCGGCAGGTGAACTTTCACGAGGGTTTTTCCCGGGCTGTGCCCGAGTGAGCGGGAGGCCATGTCCATACTGGGGGTGACCTTCTGCAATGCGCTTTCAATACTGCCGGCTGACACCGCAAGAAATCGCACGGTATAGGCAAAGATAAGGGCAAAC
>CAYUNQ010000011.1:5339-21418 GCA_964446185.1 uncultured Marinobacter sp.
TAGCAGCCCGGTACTGATGCCCAGATACTCCCTCATCAGGGAGTCCAGCCAGTTATCGAACCCTGCCAGTGGCACGATTACCCCAACCGCCAGCACGGCGCCCGGCATAGCGTAGCCCAGAGAAGACAGGCGCATCAGCACTTGCATGCCCCGGGTGTCGTGAAGGCGACGGCTGTAGGCCAGGGTCACACCAATAACAAGTGTGGTCAGCGCTGCCGTACCGGAAAGAAACAGGCTGTTCATGGTGTTTCGGACAAAGTCGGAGTTCCAACTGACATCAAAGTATTCCCAAGCGTAAACGGCCAGGGTGACGCCCGGGACAACAAAGCCCAGGATCAGCGGCAAGGCGCACACCAGAACACAGATCATTTGGCGCGGGAACGACATGGTAAACCGGTGCAGCGGCTCACGGTTGTCCCGGACGGCGTATTGCTGTTGCCTGCGGCGGGAGTAGCGTTCCAGGGTGACCAGCAACACCACGAACATCAGCATGGTGGTGGCAATCTGGGCGGCGCCACCGAGATTACCCAGGTTCATCCAGGTGTCAAACAAGCCGGCGGTGAGGGTTTGTACGGCGAAGAAATCAACCGTTCCGAAGTCGTTCAGGGTTTCCATCAGTACCAGTGACAGCCCTACGGCGATGGCCGGGCGGGCAATGGGCAGTACCACTTTGAAGAAGGTGCTGAGGGCGGAGTGCCCCAGGCTGCGGCTGACCGCAAACAATGACGGTGATTGTTCCAGGAACGCGGCACGGCCAAGAAGGTACACGTAGGGGTAGAGCACAAGCCCGATCATGATCGTAGCGCCACCCAGGCTACGTATTTCCGGAAACCAGTAGTCTGCAGCATTCTGCCAGCCAAACCAGTCCCTCAGGGCAATCTGAACCGGCCCGGCGTAGTCCAGAAGACTGGTATACACATAGGCAATGACATAGGCCGGTACCGCAAACGGCAGCATCAGCGCCCATTCGAAAAATTTGCGGCCGGGGAACTCGCACATGGTCACGGCCCAGGCCGTCGCCAGGCCAATAACGAGTGTGATTATGCCAACCCCAAGCATCAGTTTGAGGGTGGTCGTCAGATAACGGGGCAGGGTGGTTTCCAGAAGGTGTGGCCAGATGTTTTCTTCAGGAAACAGGGCCAGAATGAGCACTGATAAAACCGGCAGGGCTACGATGGCTGTGGTGACCAGAGCGCTGATCATCCACCGTTTGGAGGTTCGTTTAGCCAACAGGGGTTGAGAAAGTCCGGGGTTGGCGCTGCTAACGACCTCTGTCATGAGTGATCCGTTCTGATAGTGGTGATGAGAAGTGTTCCGATTTTAGTTACAGGCGCTGCTCCCTGCAATGATGCGGGTCATTTCCTTTTGTCCGGATAAAAGAAAAGGAGCCCCGGAACCCTCCGGAGCACCTTTCGCGTCAGCTATAAAAGCTATCGACCAGATACTGATGGATCAGCCGTCGTAATCCACGGTGTCGACCAGTTTTACTGCGGCATTCCGGTTGTTGGCAATCTCTTGGAGAGATAGACCATCAGGGTTGATCTCACCCCATTCAGCCACCAGGCCGGCGGGCTTCACCTCCGGGTTAGCCGGGTACTCGGTGTTCGCCTCGGCGTAGATCCGCTGGGCGCTCGGTGAGGACAGGAACTCCATCAACTTGAGGGCGTTGTCTTTGTTCGGAGCGCTTCGGGTCATGGAGATAGCACTGATGTTAACGTGGGTGCCACGGCCTTCGGCATTCGGGAACACCAGGTTGACTTGTTCGGCACTGGCGCGCTCATTGTCGTCCATCAGCATGTTGCCATAGTAGTAGCTGTTACCGATGGCTACATCGCACACGCCTTCAGCAATAGCCTTGATCTGGTCACGGTCGCCGCCCTGTGGCTTGCGGGCCAGATTGTCTTTGACGCCCTCCAGCCATTCCTGCGTGGCTTCTTCACCATGGTGGGCGATCATCGAGGAGATCAGGGCAACATTGTAAGGGTGTTTGCCACTGCGGGTGCAAATCCGGCCTTTCCATTTTTCATCTGCCAGCTCTTCGTAGCTGGTGATTTCACCGGTTTCTACCCGTTCTTTGGAGGTGAAAATCAGCCGGCCACGGGTGGTCAGGGCAAACCACTTGCCGTCAGGATGACGCAGGTTCTCCGGGATGTTCTTGTTCATGGTGTCTGACTCAACGTCGGCAACCAGGTTTTTCTCGACCAGTTCGTTGATCCGGGAAATGTCTACCGTCATTACGATGTCAGCGGGGCTGTTGCGACCTTCACGCTGCAGACGCTCTGCAAGGCCTTGCTTGGCGAACACCACATTGGTTTTGATACCGGTCTCGTCAGTGAAGGCATTGAGCAAGGGCGCAAGCAGGTAGGCCTGACGATAGGAATAGATGTTCACTTCGCCATCGGCCGATGCAGAAAGGGGCAGGGCGGTAAGTGCGATGGCGGCAGTGGCAGCAAGTTTCATGCGCATGGTTTCGTTCCTTTGGTATTGGGCCTGTATGGGGATGACTCTTACAAGCAACTATAAACGACAACCATTCTCATTGCTAAACGCATCTGAGTCAATAACCCATTTAGCTTAATTGGATGCAGCAGAATGATGATTAGTACGTAGATAAAACTCTGCGGGCGGCGATAATGAGGGGCACTTGAGAAAGGAAGGTTTTTGCGATGAAGCTCCTGTCGACTGCCCGGAATGTCCTGAAGTCCGCTTTGCCGGTTCTGCTCCCGGTATTCGGGCTCACTGGCTGTGCCAGTTACTACACTCACTACGCCATGTTCCCTGCTGATAACTCAGCCGGCGAAAGCCGGCAGGTTCGTATCTCCTGGGACAGTGCTGACTACCCCGGCTGGTGGATCGTTTCTGACAAATCCACCACCATGAAGGTGGAGACTGAATGCAGTGAGCGGGTTTGGCGGCTGGCAGATGACAGCCACGACGCCGCGGGTGATTGCGGGCAGGGAATACGGGCCTGTGCTGATCCCCGGCAGGATCTTCTGGTCAGCACCGGAGGGCCGGCAGCGGCAGACGCCGCCTGCATGACGGTGTCATCACCGGATGGCGCTGAGCGCATTGCCGAACTCGGAAACCAGTTCTCGCTGCTGGTGTCTTGCCAGCCGGCGCAGCCTGAGGTTGTCCGGGCAGGGGAGCCGGTTAATCTCGACTATATCCGGTCATCCGCAGTGGCCTATACCGTTTATGCCCGCCGGGTCCCCAGGGGCTCCCTGAGCGCCCGCTTGCCGGCTTTTGATGAGTCGCGCTGCAAGGCGGACTGACTCCTTGTGACACTGATCCCACCGATACAGATTGTTGCACAAAGATAAAGTGCGTTACCGGGTGTCGTTGTATGGTGACGGATGGCTACGTAATTAAAGTGGCGTCTTTTTGCAGAAATGGCAGAATGTAAAATAGTGTCAAAAGATTGAGCCGAGGTGTGTGGTGGGCGTAAATCAGAAAAAAATAATGGTGCATGACCTCGAGATCGGCATGTTTGTGTCGGATCTTGATCGTCCATGGCACCAGACGCCGTTTCCGATTCAGGGGTTCTATATTCGCTCCCAGAGCGACATCCGGGTTCTGCATTCCCATTGTAAATGGGTCAGGGTAGACGTTGCCGAAGCACGCCAGCAAATTGAAGTCGAAGCGGGCAATGTTCGTCTTTTCGGTCACCGTGCGTCGGGCCGTGGTAACGGCCGCAACGAACTGAAGTTGCCGCCTCTGAGCATTCGCGAGCCCGTCAGCTACGAAACGACCACGCCTCTGCGCAAAGAAATCAAGGTGTCACGCCAGCTCCTCGACGATGGCGAAGCCGCCCTTGAAGCTGTCTATAACTCCATGCGCTCAGGCAAAGTGCCGGATCTGCGGCCGGTTGCCGACCTTACCCGAAAAATGGTGTCCAGCGTGGTTCGCCAGCCCAATGCGCTTTTGTGGCTGAGTCGCACCCGGCACTACGATGACTTCCTGTACCGGCACGCTCTGAACACCGCAGTCTGGGCGCTGGTATGCGGTCGGCAGCTCGGACTTAACGAAGGCCTGCTCAACCATCTGGCGGTGGGCTGCCTGTTGACTCAGGTAGGCAAGACCGCGTTACCCAAAGATCTGATTGAGCGTGAGCAACAGCTTTCTGCTGAAGAATATGCGTTGTACCGCAGTTACGTTGATCGTGGCGTGGCTGCGCTGGAAGACTCTGGGCTGTCCCGTGCCGTGATGACAGTGGTACAGAATCACCGGGAGCGGCATAACGGCTCCGGTTTCCCTCAGGGGCTCACTGGAGACAGAATCCCTCTGCTGGCTAAAGTGGCAGGCATTGCCGAGTTTTTCGAGTCTCTCATCACCTCGCGAGAAACCTGCGATTCGCTGACGCCAGCGAAAGCGGTCTCCATGCTCTACGAAATGCGTAATATCGAGTTCCAGGAAGACCTGGTCAGCGCCTATATCAAGGCGATCGGGGTTTATCCCACCGGCAGCCTGGTGGAGCTGTCTGACGGCCAGCGGGGTATTGTGATTTCCCATTCTCCGGAACGGCGGCTGTGGCCCAGTGTGATGGTGATGCAGGATGCTGGACGCCAGGCCCGTAAAACCGCAAAGATCATCGACCTGGCCAGTTATAACCAGTCAAAGACCGGGCAGGCAATGTTGTCGGTGAAGGAGTGCCTGCCTTATGGCACCGAAGGGCTGGACCCGGCCGGTTACGATGTTACCGGTGCCGAGTCCCGCTGGTCGCTGGGCAAGCTGCTTACTCGATAATTACCCGGATCTGTTTGGTGAGCCACCGGTAGGTGTCTTCGGGCCTGAAGTTGATCAGGATCTCGGATTCACCGCCGGCAGCTCCATCCACGAAATACTCTACTTCCGCAGTCTGCCAGCTCCAGGCGTTCACGGCGATGTCGTTCGGACGGGTACTGATCGCCTCGATTTCATCCAATTCCGGTTCGCCACCTATTTGCTGTACCTTGACGGTTTTTATGTCAGTGTCGCTGGCGGGGTGGCTGGCGAGATAGGCCTTCAGGAAGTACCGGCGGCCATAGTGGCGGGATATGCTGGCCAGTTCCCGCTTCAGATAGGCCTCCGCCTGTTCACTGTCAACATCTGCCAGGGTTCTGACTGCTTCGCGGATGCGGTCTGCCAGAGATTGCAGGTCTTCCTGGTAGGATTCGTTCGGATCCAGGTCATCCTCGTTTCCCGGGCGGGGTGGGGCGGCGTTAATCTCCTCTTCGGTTGGTGGCTCTCCGCACAACCGGTCCCCCTCCGGGTAAAAACAGATGCGTTGTAATATCCGGTTTGCCGGAGAGTCTTCTGCGGCAAACTCCGTGGCGCTAACGGAAAAGTCCAGTGTATCCGGGATGTCCGGATCGTTGATGACGGCATTTAGTTGGCTGACCACCCTGTCGCGAATGTCGATGCCTTCACCCTCGCTCACGTTGCCGGACCAGTCCAGTGCCAGCAGAAAGCGTGTCCGGTTCTGTAGCTCGGTGTTATTAAGGATTAGTCCAAGCTCTACAGGGCGGTGGTCCTTCAGGCCGGTTTCGTTCAGGCCCGGGGTCTTCAGAGCCTCCCGCAGCTCGGGCTGGAAGTCCAGGAAGCTGACAAAATCCTGGGCCGGTACATTGTCAATAATCGGCAGGTTGCCCACTTTCAGTGACAGGGTTTCCCCCGGATGGTATCGGAATTCGCCCGTTTTATTGGTTTCACCGCTCTGGCTGTTGGTGGTGTAGGTCAGGCCGCTGAGCCCCTGATAATTGATGCGCCCGGTGCGGGTGTCGCCGCCGCCGGAGCCGCCGCTGTCCAGGCAGCCGGCGCAGACCAGTGCGACGGAAAGAGGAAGAAACAGGCGGGTAAGGTGAACGAGTTTCATGGTATGTCGTACAATCCCTTCGCGTTGACCTGACGCATCCGGTACCCGGTGACAGGTGTCTTGTAAATTGTTGTAACGGCATTATAGGGAGGGCGCCCGGAGTATATCGGGAATCCTGTCGCAGTTTGGGGGTTTGGCCGGTGGCCTGATTATTCGTCGCGGCCTTGAAATTTAGCCGTTTGCCACAACTCAATAGCTCTCTACTTTTTAGCCTGTGTATTCGGGCAAACTACGGATAACGGTACGGTTTATGACCTTTGCACTGGAAATTGAGGGGCTGGAGAAAAGCTACGGCGATGGCTTCAGGGCACTCAAGGGGATCGACCTGAAAGTCAGGGAGGGGGACTTTTTTGCCCTACTGGGCCCGAATGGTGCCGGCAAGTCAACAACCCTGGGGATAGTGTCATCCCTGGTGAACAAGAGTGGCGGGAAAGTCCGGGTGTTTGGCCATGATATTGATGCGGATCTTTCCGGTGCCAAGTTGAACCTGGGCGTAGTGCCCCAGGAGTTCAACTTTAACCAGTTCGAGAAGGTGCTGGATATCGTAACTACCCAGGCCGGGTATTACGGCATCCCCCTGAAACAAGCCAGGGTTTCTGCCGAAAAATACCTGCGCAAGCTTGGTTTGTGGGACAAGCGCGATACCCCGTCACGCATGTTGTCCGGCGGTATGAAGCGCCGCCTGATGATTGCCCGGGCCCTGGTGCATGAACCGAAGCTGCTGATCCTCGACGAGCCCACGGCGGGTGTCGACATCGAGTTGCGCCGCTCCATGTGGCAGTTTCTGGAAGAGATAAACCGCCAGGGCACCACCATTATCCTGACCACTCATTACCTGGAAGAGGCGGAAGCCCTGTGCCGTAACATCGCAATTATCGACCACGGCGAGATTATCCGGCACACCAGCAAGCGGGAACTGCTGCAGCAGCTGAACGTGGAAACCTTCGTTCTGGATACAGAGCAATTGATGGATTCAGCGCCGGAGCTGGACGGTTTCCATAGCAGCCTCAACGAAGACGGCGCCCTGGAAGTGGATGTGGAGAAAGGCCAGAGCCTGAACTCCCTGTTTGTTGAACTGGAACGTCAAGGGATCAAAGTAGTGAGTATGCGCACCAAGGCCAACCGGCTGGAGGAGCTGTTTGTGCGAATGGTCGAAGACAATGCCCGGGCAGCCGGAAACAACGCGGGGGTGAAAGCATGACGCATCAGGCCCTTTGGATCGCTTTCCAGACTATAGTTCTGAGAGAGGTCCGGCGCTTCACCCGCATCTGGCCCCAGACGCTGCTGCCACCGGCTGTCACCATGACCCTGTATTTCATCATCTTTGGTAACCTGATCGGTTCCCGTATCGGCGACATGGGCGGCTACGATTATATGCAGTTCATTGTGCCGGGCCTGATCATGATGGCCGTGATCACCAGCTCCTACGCCAACGTGGTGTCCTCTTTCTTCTCAATGAAGTTCCAGCGCAGCATCGAGGAGTTGCTGGTGTCGCCGGTACCCAACTGGACGATTCTGGCAGGTTATGTGGCTGGAGGTATGGCACGGGGGCTGAGTATCGGCCTGATTGTGACCTTGCTATCCCTGGCCTTTACCCGGCTGTCTATCCACAACCTGCCTATGGTGGTGATTACGGTGTTCCTGACCTCGGCACTGTTTTCGCTCGGTGGTTTCATCAACGCCATGCTGGCCACCAAGTTTGATGATATCTCCATTGTGCCAACCTTTGTGCTCACGCCGCTGACTTACCTCGGTGGTGTTTTCTACAGCATCGACCTGCTGCCGACGTTCTGGCAGGGGGCGTCGATGATCAACCCGATCCTGTATATGGTGAACGGGTTCCGCTACGGCATACTGGGTGTTTCGGACGTTAATCCGTTCATTTCCCTTGGTATGATTGTCGCCTTCATTGTCCTGTTGGCCGCCATTGCATTGCGACTGCTGGCCCGGGGCAAAGGCATCCGTCACTGATCGGGGAATCTTTACGACATGGCATTGCATAACGCACCGCTGGGCAAATCCAGCGACTACCCGGATCAGTATGATCCTTCGCTGCTGTTTCCGGTCGCCCGGGAAGAGAACCGCCGTCGCATCGGCCTGGAAGACGGTCGCTGGCGCTGGTTCGGGGAAGATCTCTGGCAAGCCTGGGAAATCTCCTGGCTTCGGCCTGGTGGCGTGCCGGCGGTCGCCTGGGCGGAGATCCGCTTTCCTGCCGCGTCACCGTCCATCATCGAAAGCAAGTCGCTCAAGCTGTACCTGAATTCCCTCAACCAGGCCGTGTTCTCCACCGTCGAACAGGTGGCGGAAACTATTACTGCCGACCTGTCCAGTGCCTGTGGAGCGTCTGTGGATGTGCGTCTGCTCAGTGTGGATGAATCGGCGCCGGCTATCGGGCGCCCGGAAGGTTATGAGCTGATTGATGACGAGCCGGTAGATGATGTGGTGTACGAGTACTCGGCGGAGTCCCTGGCGGTGTCCGGTGAGCAGGTCAGTGAGCAGCTGTGTTCGCACCTGCTGAAAAGCAACTGCCCGGTCACTGGCCAGCCGGACTGGGCGACGTTACTGATCCGCTACAAGGGCAAAAAAATAGATAGGCCTGGCCTGTTGCGGTATATCGTCAGCTTTCGCCAGAAGCAGGACTTTCACGAGCACTGCGTGGAAACGGTGTTTACAGACCTGATGGCCCGCTGCAAACCGGAACACCTGACGGTGTGTGCACGCTATACCCGCAGGGGTGGGCTGGATATCAATCCGTGGCGCAGCACCAGCCCTGAGCAGGGTCCGGGGCCGCGGCTGGTACGGCAGTAAAGGCGGGGGTTATTCGCTGTCTTCCTCGATGCGCAGCCGGTCGGCGGCGTCTTCGAGGGCGGCCAGTATGGCCTTGCGCTCTCTCTCGGTAATCTTTTCCGAATCCATATACATGGCAAATCCGCTGTGCTCGTGTTCCATGAAGCTGCGATGCGGCCCCATGTCGCGCCGGAAGTCGACTACTTCGTAGATAGGCACCGGCTTGGCAAAGCCTTTCACCGTGATTTCTCCCTTGTCCCGGCACATGATGCGATCTTTGATCAGCGAGAAGGTTTCATAGGAAATCAGGATCTCACCGGAATCCGCCAGCGACTCCAGCCGGCTGGCCAGGTTCACTTCCTTGCCGATGATGGTGTAGTCCATACGGTTTTCGGCACCGAAGTTACCTACGGTGGTGTAGCCGGTGCTGATTCCCGTGCGGATCTCGAGTGGGGTTTTGATGCCCTGGCTGCGCCATCTCTGGCGCATGATCTTCATGTGATTACGCATTTCGATGGCCATGGACACGCAGGCGAAAGCGTCTTCCCGCTGGCCGCGGCTGGTGGGGTCGCCGAAGAAAATCATGATGGAATCGCCGACAAACTTGTCGATAGTGCCACCGTACTTCAGGGCGACTTCAGACATCTCATTAAAGTAGTGGTTGAGGAGCTCGGTCAGGGCTTCTGGCTCCATTTCTTCCGACAGTTCGGTGAAGCCTTTGATGTCGGAGAAGAAAATGGCGAGTTTCTTACGCTGGGTTTCCAGCCGAACATCCCGTTCACCGGTAAAGATAGACTGCCACACCTGGGGTGAAAGGTACTTGGAGAGCTTATGGGACAGCGCGATGGATTGTTCCCGCTGATTCTGGATCTGGGTCTTTGCCAGAAGCAGGGCGCGCGCCTGTTGATGCGAGTAATAGGCGGTCACACATATATAGGTACCGGTGGCCATTACCGCGACCAGGCTGGTTAACAGCGGTGACTGAAGGTTTTCAGCAATACCGAAAGTTGCGACAGCCACGATGGCTGAGAGCGTTGTTAACAGGGTGCCAATCAGCCATTGCCGGGGGCCTCCGACAATCAGGCAGCTGAACATGAGCATCAGTATGGTCGAGACTGCAGGGATAGCCACCAGGCCGGTCAACCCCACGAAAGTGCCGCCAATCAGGCAGTCAAAGAAAAGCATCTTTTGGCGTATACGAGGCGAGCGTCTCAGGAAGGTGCGGCGAGTAATCATGTGGGCGGCGTGCGGCCACAGTAGCGTGCCGGCCACCAGCCACAGCATCCACTCCGGGAATACCCCCTGAACAACCCCGACAATGATGATAGAGGTGGTGACGGTGTAACCGAGAATCCGGCCGCTGTAGTCTGGCATCGGGGGAATGGCCACGATGTCGTGACCATGGATATCCCCGTGGACAACCTTGCCGGCAGATCCGGTCGCGTTGCGTAATTCAGCCGGTGCGTTCATCATCTCGGAGTCGGGCCCCTGGCACAGAGTTGCTAAAATTCTTTTCGTCGCTCATTGTGTGCAGCCGGTTTTTGTCGTTGTTGTCGTTTTCAGTGTGAGCTAACACTGAAGGTTAGCAGTATTACGTATAAGCCACAATTTTTACAGGTGTGTATGACCTCAGTTACCCGGTTTCTTCTGGATCGTGCCTCTGAACCCCGCCTTGAGGCTCCGGCCCCGCCCAGGGATATCCTTGAGCAGGCTTTTCAGTGTGCAGCCAGGGCACCCGACCATGCGCTGCAGCGACCCTGGCGCTATCTCGTTATCGAGGGGCAGGGGCTTGATGAGCTGGGTCAGTTGTTTGCAACTGCCTGCGTGAATAGCGTTAATGACCTGGAATTGGAGAAGGCTCGCAAGGCCCCATTGAGGGCGCCCATGGTGATCGTGGGAATTGCCTCGCCCCGACACCACCCGAAAGTACCCGAGGTAGAGCAGGTTATGTCTGCTGCTGTGGGGATGGCGTTTATCGGTTTGGCTTTAAATGACGCAGGCTATGGAGCTATATGGCGCACTGGTCCGGTTGCGTATCATCCGGAAGTCCATCGTGGGCTGGGGCTCACTGACGGTGAATCGGTGGTGGGTTTCCTGTACACCGGTAAGGTGGTGCAGGAAAAGCCTGCGGTGCCGCGGCTGGAACCCCGTGAATTTGTTGAGAATTGGGACGGTCCTGGCCAACTTGCCCCCTGGCGTGAATGATCTGTTGCTTTCAGATTCAGGGTAAGTATAATCCTCCCACTCTCCGATGGCGGCGTGGTGAAATTGGTAGACACGACGGATTCAAAATCCGTTGGGGTAAAACCCGTGGCGGTTCGAGTCCGCCCGCCGCTACCACTTATTGGCCGCAACCTGCGGCGTCGTGAATAGCCCGGCCCATGAATGTCTCTGATTTCCACTTTGACCTGCCGGACGAGCTCATCGCCCGTTATCCGCTCAAACAACGCAGTGCTTCCCGTTTACTGACCCTTGATGGCGCTACCGGCCAGACCGGGCATCTCCGTTTTACCGATTTGCCGGATCTGCTCCAACCCGGTGATCTTCTGGTTTTCAACAATACCCGCGTTATTCCCGCACGCCTGTTCGGTCAGAAAGAAACCGGTGGCCGGGTAGAAATCCTTGTTGAGCGCGTAGTGGCCGAGCACGAAATTCTGTGCCATGCCCGGTCATCGAAATCCCCCAAGCCGGGACAGCGGGTGCTGCTGGAAGATGGCGCCGCCCTGCGCATGACTGGGCGGGAAGGTGCGCTGTTCCGTTTTGTGTGCGAGGGCGAAGAGCCGATTCTGGACCTGCTCGAGCGCATCGGTCACATGCCTTTGCCGCCCTATATGGAGCGGAGTGATGATCAGTCGGATCGCGAACGCTACCAGACGGTATACGCAAAAGAGGCCGGTGCGGTAGCGGCGCCAACCGCCGGGTTACACTTTGACGATGCCCTGCTGGAAACCCTCAGGGCCAAGGGTGTTGAGTTTGCCTATGTAACGCTGCACGTGGGTGCGGGTACCTTCCAGCCTGTCCGGGTGGAGAATATCCATGATCACGTTATGCACAGCGAAGTTGCCCAGGTTCCCCAGCAAACCGTAGACGCGGTGATTCAGGCCCGTGCTCGTGGCGGTCGCGTGGTGGCGGTGGGCACTACATCGGTTCGCTCGCTTGAGTCTGCCAGTAATAACGGCGTTCTTTCGGCTTTTCGTGGCGAAACCGATATCTTCATCTATCCCGGCTACCGCTTCCAGACAGTGGACGCGATGGTGACCAATTTCCATCTGCCCGAGTCGACGCTGATCATGCTGGTCAGTGCTTTCTCCGGCTATGAACACATTATGTCGGCTTATCGCCAGGCGGTAGAGGAGCGTTACCGGTTTTTCAGTTACGGTGACGCCATGTTCCTGACCGGCCAGCAGCCAAGCCTGGGGCGTCAGGCTGTAACCGGCAAAGCCAATACTGATCATCCGGAATCCAGTGGAGAATCCCTGTGAGCAATTCCTGTTTCATGACCTTTGAAAAGCTCGGCGAAGACGGCAAGGCCCGCCGCGGGCGCCTGACATTTCCTCGAGGCACGGTAGAAACGCCGGCGTTCATGCCCGTAGGTACCTACGGAACGGTGAAAGGTATGTTACCCCGGGATATCGAAGCTATCGGTGCCGAGATCATTCTGGGCAATACCTTTCATTTGATGTTGCGTCCGGGAACGGAAGTGGTCAAGGCCCATGGCGACCTGCACGATTTCACCCAGTGGCAGGGGCCGATCCTCACAGATTCCGGTGGTTTCCAGGTGTTCAGCCTGGGCGAGATGCGCAAGATTACCGAGCAGGGCGTAACATTTCGCTCGCCGGTGGATGGCTCCAAGGTTGAGTTGTCGCCAGAAATCGCCATTGGCGTGCAGCGCGACCTGGGTTCCGACATTGTGATGATTTTTGACGAGTGCACTCCGTACCCGGCTACCGAAAAGCAGGCGAAGGAATCCATGGAGCTGTCCCTGCGCTGGGCCGAGCGCAGCAAGAAGGCCCACGAGGGCAACCCGGCAGCGCTGTTCGGGATTGTTCAGGGTGGCATGTATGAACCCCTGCGGGATCGTTCGCTGGAAGGCCTGACCGCGATCGGCTTTGATGGCTATGCCATCGGCGGCCTGTCGGTAGGGGAACCGAAGGAGGATATGATCCGCATACTGGATCACCTGCCGCCGAAAATGCCGGAAGACAAGCCCCGCTACCTGATGGGCGTGGGTCGGCCTGAGGATATTGTTGAGGCCGTGCGCCGCGGTGTCGACATGTTCGACTGCGTAATGCCTACCCGTAACGCCCGTAACGGCTACCTGTTCACCTCAACCGGCATTGTCAAGATCCGCAATGCGAAGAATCGCCACGACACCGGCCCCCTAGACGAGCGCTGCGACTGCTATACCTGCCAGCATTTCTCGAAAAGTTACCTGCACCATCTGGACAAATGTGGTGAAATGCTCGGTTCCCAGCTCAATACCATCCACAATCTGCGCTTCTACCAGAACCTTATGAGCGGATTGCGTGGCGCCATTGAAGCAGGTACATTGTCGGACTTTGTAAGCGAATTCTATGCCTTACGTGGCGAAAGTGTGCCGCCGTTGGGCGATTCCTGATCAAGTTTTACACCTAGACAAGTCAATAAACGGAGAACCTGAATGAAATCAATCAAACTGCTCATCGCCGGTCTGCTGTCTCTGATGCCTGCATTGGCCATGGCTCAGGATCCTGGCGCCCAGGGAATGAGCGTGATGGGTCAGATCATCTTCTTCGCAGGCTTCATCCTGATTTTCTACTTCCTGATCTGGCGTCCGCAGTCCAAGCGCGCAAAAGAGCACAAGTCTCTGATGTCTGGCCTGAACAAGGGTGATGAAGTAGTAACTTCCGGTGGTGTTGCTGGCCGTATCACCAAGGTGGCTGACGACTTCATCGTGCTGGAAGTGGCCGACAACGTAGAAATCAAGGTTCAGAAAGTAGCTGTAGCAGCGGCTCTGCCGAAGGGCACGCTGAAGGATATCTGAGCTGGTCACGTGCCGGCGCCCCAGGGTGCCGGCTGATTTATACTGGCTGATACACCAAGACCGGCGACCAGGTCGGCTCAAAGGGATCCCATGCTGAACAAGTATCCTCTCTGGAAAAATCTGGTGATCGTGTTTGCACTGGTCATCGGGTTCATATACGCCTTACCCAACCTTTTTCCTGACGACTATGCCATCCAGATCACCGGCGCCCGCGGTAGCACCGAAGTCGATCAGCGTGTGCTCGATCGTGCACTTGGCGAACTCGAAAGTCGTGGCATTGAAGTCAAGTCCAGTGCCCTGGATCAACGCGATGCCTTGATTCGTCTGACCAATTCCGATGACCAGTTGCGTGCGCGCCCGGCGGTTCAGGCTGTGCTGGGTCGTGACTACCTGGTTGCCCTCAACATGGCGCCGTCTACTCCCGGTTGGTTACAGAGCCTTGGGGCAGGGCCGATGAAGCTGGGCCTTGACCTGCGCGGCGGTGTCCACTTCCTGCTGGAAGTGGATATGGAAACAGCCGTAAACCAGCGGCTGGAAGCAATGTCTGGCCAGATCAAGCGGGAAATGCGGGAAGAGCGCATCCGTTATCGCGGCGGCGACGTGGGTAATGACCGGACCATCGTTCTCAGCTTCCGGGATACCGAAAGTCGCGGACAGGCCTTTGGGTTGATCCGCGATAACCACAATGAATTCCTGATGAACGAAAGCACAGAGAACGGTGAGTTCCTGATTACGCTCACCTTGTCTGAAGCCGAAGTTCGGAATATCCAGGAATATGCGCTTGAGCAGAACCTGACCACCATCCGTAACCGGGTGAATGAGCTGGGTGTTGCCGAGCCGCTGGTGCAGCGTCAGGGTGCGAGCCGGATTATTGTCGAGTTGCCAGGTGTACAGGATACCGCGCAAGCCAAGCGGGTACTGGGTGCCACGGCCAACCTGGAGTTCCGGATGGAAGCCCGCCAGGATACCGCGTCGGCCGAAACCGAGCAGTTCAGCTTCCGGGACGACCCCATGCGTTCAGCCCGGCTTGAGCGGGATGTGATTGCCACCGGTAATAACGTGGCTAACGCACAGCAGGCGTTCGACGAAAATGGCCAGCCCCAGGTAAACATCACCATGGATTCCGTGGGTGGTGACCTGATGAATCGCGCTACCCGCAATAACGTTGGCCGCCGTATGGCGGTGCTGTTTATCGAATACCGGACCGAGACTGAAACCCGGGAAGTGGACGGCGAGATTGTAGAAACGGAAAACCGGGTAGTGGAGAAGGGGCTGATCAGCCTGGCAACGGTTCAGTCTGCCCTGGGCAGCAGCTTCCGTATTACCGGTCTGGATTCCATCCCGGAAGCGGCTGAGCTTGCCCTGCTGCTGAGGGCGGGCGCGCTGGCTGCTCCCATGTACTTTGTGCAGGAGCGGACCATCGGTCCGAGCCTTGGACAGAAGAACATTGATGCCGGTTTGATGTCGGTCATCATCGGCTTCAGCCTGGTTCTGCTTTATATGGCCGTGTTCTACCGTGGCTTTGGCTTGATGGCAAACGTGGCTCTGACCTTGAACCTGATGCTGCTGGTGGCCTGCATGTCGATTCTCTCGGCTACGCTGACGTTGCCGGGTATTGCAGGTATCGTGCTGACTGTGGGTATGGCGGTTGATGCCAACGTGCTCATCTTTGAGCGGATCAAAGAAGAGCTGAAGTCGGGCGCGCCGCCACAGAGTGCGATCAATGCCGGTTACAGTCGCGCCTTTGTGTCCATTTTCGATGCCAACATCACCACGCTGCTGGTGGCGGTGATTCTGTTCGCCATGGGCTCCGGCCCCGTTAAAGGCTTCGCCGTTACCCTGTGTATCGGTATCCTGACCTCCATGTTCACTGGCCTGATGGTCGGGCGCAGCATGGTGAATCTGGTGTATGGCGGCCGCAGGGTCGAGAAACTTTCGATCGGAGGGAGGCTGGCCAATGGCTGATACCGAAAAGCAACCGTTTGACTTTATGGGCTTCCGAAAGATCGCTTCGGTGCTCTCGCTTGTGCTGGTTATTGCCTCTGTGGTTCTTCTTGGCGTACGAGGCCTTAACTATGGCATGGACTTTACAGGTGGTACCTCGGTGGAGTTTGAGTATGCCGAAGCGCCAAGCCTGGATGAAATCCGGACGTCTCTGACTGAAGCCGGTTACGACCAGTTCTCGGTTCAGAACTTTGGTGCAGACACCATCGTGCTGATTCGGATGGCGGAAGCCGGTAACGACGAGCTGGCCCGGGATGTGACTGGGGTCCTGTCCCGGAGCGGAGCCGAGCTGCAGCTGGTGAGTTCGGAGTTTGTCGGTTCCCAGGTGGGTGACGAGCTGAAGGAAGATAGTGGCCTTGGGCTGCTGATCGCGCTTGCCGTTAAACTCGACAGCAAGGGACCCGTGCTCTTCAA
>CAYUNQ010000012.1:0-4554 GCA_964446185.1 uncultured Marinobacter sp.
GGTTTCCGTTGCGTAATCCCCAACCTGATACCACTGCAAAACAGCCACCCGCTGCCTGCCAACGCGGTTCTGGTAGATTTTTACCTCGCCTTGGCTTTCCTGAAGCAGCCACTCCTCCGAATCAATGGGCGGCCGAAGGTAGGGCACCAGCTTATGATCGGTAGCGGCAGAGCGCTCACTTTGAGCCACTGATAGCCAGGCACCACCCGGCGTTGCCCAAACTTTGTGGTCGAGGTTATCCGGGAGCCGCAGCTGAAGGGGCAATTCGGAGGGCTGGCCGGGACTCATAGCCGCATTCTGTGGCGCCCAGGGGCTGGTTTCGTCACCGGAGAGTTGAACCACGTTGAGGGCGATTGGCCCCGCTATCAGAGCCACTAGAACCGCGAATACACCTTTGCGTGAGAGTTGCTTTGCATCGGGTGCATTGATTTCTGTCCGGCGCTTTACCGGCGCGAAGTAGAGCGCAGGCAGAATAAAAACACCGTAGATTACCCAGCCCATCAGTTCATGGTCGGTCAGCAGTTCACTTTGCATCTCGGACTGATAGCCGATAACGACCAGAATGAAGATTCTCACCCAGTTGGCAATCAACCCGAGAACCATGGCAGCGGCCAGGAAGCACAGCCATCCACGCCAGCGGTAGTCATTGAGGATAGACATCATGGCGGCGAGCAAAATGGAAATAGCGAAGTAGCGAATGCCGGAGCAGCCATCGGCAATGACCAGGCGGCCGTAGGGCAGGGTGATGCTGTTGCCTTCAATCAATGCGGTCATCCCGAACAATCGAACCCAGTTGCTCACCACGGCGCTGGCAATGGCGACCAGGGCGGGGATGAAATCTGCCCAGATCGGTAGGGAAAGGGCGAGCAGGATAACGTAGGGAAGTAAGCGCAGCGCTCTGTAAAAACCCAGTAACGCCCAGCTGGTGGCAAGCAGGCCGGCAGGCAGCATCAGATAGGTCAGGGTGTCTATCCTGACCAGCTCGAGTAATGCCCAGATTAGCGTGGTGACTAAGAGAATCAGGATGCCGATTACCTGAAACCTGGATTCTGAAGAGTCTGGCGTATTGGTAGGCAAAGGAGGGTGGATCAAGAGAAGCGCTACGTAGATAACCGCGGTGGCCAATCCATGGGCCAGTACCTGCTCAAACTCCAGCCATTCTGATGCCAGCCTTATCCAGGTTGGATAGAACAAAACTACGCTTACTGCGGTAATGATCAAGTACGGCAGGGCATAGGGCAGGTTGTCTAATGTCTTCCTTAACATCTTCTGTCCACCGGCATTGCTACAGCTTCAGAATACCGTTGTTTGTGACGACATAAAACAAATGTGCGCACAAAAAAGCCAGCCGAAGCTGGCTTTTCTGAAAGCCTTGGAAAATCAGGCTTTCTGGCGACGGCGCGCTGCACCGAGGCCGGCAAGGCCGAGACCAAGCAGGGCGAGGGTGCCAGGCTCTGGTACCGGAATTGCAGACTCAATGAAGATTACGAGATCGTTGAAATCGTAGTCTGAGTCCTGGCCAAGGGTATCTTCCCATGCCAGCAACCATCCACCTTGAGTCCAGGTGGTATCGCCGCCAAATCCTGGAAGGTTGATGGTGTCGCCCTGCCCCTGATAGGCCACCATGTGCTGCTGGTCTGTCAGTGTGCTGGTAGCGTTCAGGGAGTTTTGGGAATAAATCATCTGACCGTCGACATCAATAAAGAAGCCGAAAGTGGTGCTGCTGAAAGTCACACCGGAATAGGTGTTGAAGTCCAGGTAAACATCACCGTTGGCGTCCAGGCCGAACGTAGTGCCGGCGCCAACGCCATCGACCGTGCCATCAAAGATGGTATAGGTCTTGGTCAGGTCGTTCGGATCGTAGATACCAAAGGTTGTGGATCCGGACAGCCCTGCGATAGAGGCGATGTACCGGGTTGGTGACAGTCCTGAGTCGGAGTTCTTCCACAGGTCAGAGGGTGAGGCCTGGTCTGCGTTCACGTCGAGCGTGGTTGTGTAACCCGGCGCGATAACATCCTCTGCAATGATCCTTTGCAGAGACCGCTCTCCGTTGGCTTCGGATACGTTCACTGGAACGGCTTGGGCGCTGAGCGCCACGCCGGCCAGTGCGATACTGGTAATTAGCATTTTTATCTTCATGGGTCTTCTCCGGTTGTGAAGCTCTAAGTCCCTGTAGTTTGCTTTGCAACCAGGCTATCTCTTCGGATACTGACCAGAGATCCTTGGCTTTCCGTCCCATCCTCGCGGGTGGTTTGGCTCCTGACCGGGATAAAACCCGATCTTCTCCTTGTATTAAGCGATTATCGTGCCAACCAGCTAACTGACTGAATTTCCGTTGAATTTATTTGGCAGCTAAGAGACGTATGTAAAAGTTTTCGACAACCAAAAAAACAGGGCCGGTGCTTATAGCTATCCGGCCCTTCTGGTTCGTGTGGCAGAGACGTTTTGTCAGGATTTCTTACAAGGCTTTCCTGGCACTCTCCAGGTGGCTGGTGATGTCTTCGTTACCCGGCGCCAGTGCCAGCGCTTTTTCCAGGGTGGTGACCGCTTGCTGGTGGTTGCCGGCCAGGTGCAGCACCCAGCCATAGGTATCCAGCACGGCGGAGTTTTGCGGGGCCTGTTCACTGGCCCTGCGGGCGAGTTCCAGCGCCCGTTCGGTATTGTTTTCCCTCAGTAGCCAGGCCAGGTTGTTCAGGGCGGCGATGTTGTTGGGCTGCTGCTCCAGGACATAGTCATAGTGGGTGGCGGCCAGTTCGTCCTGGTTGTTGTTCATCAGCCAGTCGGCACGGGCCAGGTTGGCGGCAATGCTTTGTGGTTCATGGTCCAGCCATTGGCTGGTGATTTCGTCTCGGGCTTCCGGGCCCTGGCTGGCTGCCAGGCGGAGCAGTGTGGGCAGAAGGGCGGTTTCCTTTCGTTCCTGCCATTGTTCCTTCAGGTGCGTCCAGGCTGCTTCGGGTCCGTTTTGGGATTCCAGAACGGAAGCTCTCGCCAGAACAGTTGCCGTGGTTACGCCGAGGTTGTCTTCCACGGCCTGAAGTTCTTCCAGCGCTTGCTGATGCTTGCCTTCAGCCTGCGAAACACCCACGGCCAGCAGGGCCAGGCCCTGGTTATCCGGTGCCAGGGCAACGGCTTCTGCCGCTTTGGCCCGGGCGGTCGGGTAATCACCTGCCTGAACTGCTGTGCGGGTTTCTGCAACCAGGAGCTGGCCAAGCAGGCGGTTTACGGCAATGGTCTCGGAGGTTTGCTCTTCTCCCAGCAGGGTGCGCACTTGTACCAGTTCTTCGATGGCCCGCTCGCGGTTTCCGGTGCGGGCCAGGATGGCTGCCAGTGCCAGTCTGGGTTGTGCCATTTCAGGGTGTTGCTGTGCCAGCTTTTCTATCCGCGCGGTAGCGGCGTCGGTATCCCCAAGGCGGCTGTCAGCCAGGCTGGCGAGCAGCACTGCCTGGGGCATATCGCCGTAGCCATTAATCAGTGAGTCCCTCAGTTCCTTAGCCTCGGTTTCTTCACCGCGGGCCAGCAACACATTCATGTAGGTGCCGGTGGTGTGCCAGTCTTCCGGCTGGGCAGCGAAAGCCATTCGCAGTTGGCCCAGTGCCTGCTCCGGCTGGTTGTTGCGCAGGTAGTGCTGGGCCAGGGCCAACCGCAAACGGGTGCGTTCGGGTTCGTTGCTGATGGCTTTGCTCAGGCTGGCCACGCCGTCACTTTCCTTGCCGGGCAGGCTCAGGGCCAGAATGCCGTGCATGGCAATGATTTCGTTGTCGTCCGGCCGGGCCTGCATGGCCCGTTCAAGTGTTTTCAGTGCTTCTTCCCGGTCGCCCTGGTCGATTTGTGCCATGGCAGCGGCGCGCAGGAAGGGGGTGGGTGTGGTTTCAGGGTCAAGGTTCTCTGTCAGCAAGCGGGCGCCTTCATCCAGCTCGCCGGTGCCGGTTTCCAGAGCGCCGAGCATCAGGGCCGCCTGCTGGTTTTCCGGGTCCAGCTTCAGCATGTCCCGGAGAATGGTTTTGGCCTGGTCGACGTTGCCTTCACGTAGCGCCGCTACCGCAGCTTCGCCTTGCTCCCGGGCACCGGAATTCTGGTTGTCAGCCAGGATTTTGTTGTAAACCTGGGCTTCGGTTATCTTGCCCTGTTCCGTGAGCACTCGGGACAGTGCCGTCAGTACTTGCCGGCGCACCGGCAGGAAAACATCAGACGTCGGCATGCTGCCTGCCGCGTCTGTCAGTGTGGCTGCGGCGTTTTCCAGGTCGTTCTCCCGGTACTGGGCCATGCCTTTCCAGTATTGCACCTCTGGCTCGGGCTGGTTTCTCGCCATCCAGTCATCGGCGCTGCGGATGGTTTGTGAGGTCTGGTTCAGGTCCATCTGGGTTTTCAGGGTGCCGGTCACTGCATCCAGGTTCGACGGATTGTTGTCCATCAGGCTGCGATACAGGGACAGCGCTTCAGCCTTGTCTCCGGACAGGCGCAGGGTTTCAGCGCGAACAAGCGACGCCCGTAATTGTTCCTGGGGGTTGGAAGCATTGTGAAGGGCCAGGGTCTCGGGGGCTGAAAGATGTTTGC
>CAYUNQ010000012.1:4567-21240 GCA_964446185.1 uncultured Marinobacter sp.
GGGACGCGCCTATCTGCAGATACAGTTCAGCCAGGTGGACGATATGGCCAACGTTATCCGGTTCTGTCTGTACTGCGTTTCTTACTTCCAGCAAGGCGGACCGGTACTGGCCCTGGTCTGCGTAGGTTTCAGCCCTTGTAATATGGGACGTTGCCTCGTTGGATGTGCTCTGGTTATTGCAGCCAGTCAGAACCGGTAACGGCAGTAGCAGGGCGCCGGCAAGTAGCAGTGTTGTGAGCCGAGGTTTTGTTCGATTATTTGTTGTTGTATGCACGGTATCTGCTCCTTGATAACGATAGGCAAAATAGCGGGTAAATGGGTCAGGAGGCGGGCGACTCCGCCGAGGTTTCTATCCTGTATTTGTCGGTGAGGTTGTACAGGGTGGGGCGCGTGACCCCCAGTAACCGGGACGCCTGCGACATATTGAACGAGGTGCAATGAAGAGCCTGGAGAATGGCTTGTTTCTCGGCTTGTTCCCGTACCTGTCTCAGGTTCAGCTGGTTGACCGATTCACCCTCGCCAGTGCTTAACTGCAGGTCGCCGGCGCTTACCCGTTTGCCATCGGCCATGATGATGGCGCGCTTCACCTTGTTGATCATTTCCCGCACATTGCCCGGCCAGGCATAGCTGGTGATGGCCTGCACGGCGTCTTCCGAAAAGCTCAGGTTTGGCCGGTCCAGTTGCTTGCCCAGGCTTTTCAGTAACGACTGGGCGATTACCAGGGCGTCCCCGTCCCGTTCGCGCAGGGCGGGTACATCGAGCGTTATTTCGCTGATGCGGTAATAGAGATCTTCCCGGAATTCTCCCTGCGTAATCAGTTCCTGAACGTTCCTGTGGGTGGCGCACACTACACGTACGTCCACCGGAACCGGCTTTACCGAGCCCACCCGGTCAACAACGCGCTCTTGCAGGAAGCGCAGTAGCTTGGCCTGCAGGGCCATGGGCATGTCGCCTATTTCGTCCAGGAACAGGGTGCCGCCGTTGGCGCTTTCAATTTTTCCTTTCTTGGCCTG
Source organism: uncultured Marinobacter sp. (assembly GCA_964446185.1). Classification (GTDB taxonomy): domain Bacteria; phylum Pseudomonadota; class Gammaproteobacteria; order Pseudomonadales; family Oleiphilaceae; genus Marinobacter. The sequence goes on from CAYUNQ010000012.1 coordinate 5,581, forward strand.
GGTGGCGCCGGTAAAGGAACCTTTTTCAAAGCCGAACAGCTCGCTTTCCAGCAGGTTTTCAGGGATAGCAGCGCAATTGATGGCGGCAAAGGGCTGGTCTGTCCGGTGGCTCAGGTCATGCAGGGCCCGGGCCAGCAGTTCCTTGCCGGTACCGGTCTCGCCGGTAATCAGGGTGGTTACGTCGGTGGGGGCGACTTTCTCGATGGTTCGGCAGATCTCCATCATTTCAGGACTGGCGGCGATAATCCCTTTTATGCTGGCGCCGTTGGTCTGGCCGATGAGTTCGCGGTTTTCCTGTTCCAGCTCTGCCAGCCGGAAGGCCCGGTTAACCACAAAGGTAAGTATGTCGGCGTCCAGGGGTTTCTGGTAAAAGTCCGAGGCGCCCATGCCGATCGCCTTTACGGCGTTTTCCTTGTCCTCCCGGCCTGTCACCACAATCACCTTGGTCATCGGGGCCAGCCGGAGGATTTCTTCCAGAAGGGCAAAGCCCTCGGAAGCACCACCGGCATCGGGGGGCAGGCCAAGGTCCAGTGTGATTACCTGCGGTTCCATCCGGCGCAGCGCAGTCAGTGCGGAATCACGGTCAGCTGCAACCGAAACCTCGATTTGGTCACTGAAGCACCAGCGCATCTGGCTTTGCAGTCCGGGGTCGTCCTCTACTATCAGCAGTCGCTTCACAACAACAATCAATCCTTTGTTTGTCTCTTGTTACGATTCTTAACTTAATGTTGACGGTTTGCAATGTTTGGATTTGTAAAAGTCTGCAAAACGTCAATTAATTGACACCTTGTTTAGGTGCGCGGTTCGTAGTGGCCGGCAAATACTTGGCGTTCTGCTGGGTAGAAGCCAAAACAGGTAAGCGGATAGAGAAGCAGGAGCCCACGCCCGGTTCGCTGGTTACATCAATACTGCCCCCGAGTTCCCGGATGTATTCCCGGGCCTGGTAGGCGCCAATTCCCATGCCGGTCAGCCCCTTGGTACTGGCAAAGGGTTTGAAGAGCTGGGCGCTGATAAACTCTTCGGTCATGCCACAGCCGGTGTCCTGGATAAACATCACAACGTTGCCCCTGGCAGGCTTGAGGTTGATGGTGATCTCGCCATCGGGCGGGGTGGCATCCTGCGCGTTCTGGATCAGGTGGCCCAGCACGCTGCGAAGCTGCTCCTTGTCGGCCCGAACCATGATGGGGGCCGGATTGCCCATCAGGCGGGGTGCGGGGCTGCGTCGGCTGTTGTGTTCGATTAATTCCTCAAGCAGCCCGGTCAGGTCCAGGCTGGTATCGGTGACCTGGTCCGGAGTGGTATGTGGCTTCCGGATGTGGTCTACCAGGTTCGACATTTTGCGAACCGCGTGGTCTGTGGTTGCAATCATGTCGTCAATGAACGCTGGATTGTCCCGGTGTTTCGGCGCGTTCTTCACCAGCAGGGAGAGTTGGGCGATCAGGGTTTTCAGGTCGTGGATCATAAAGGCCGAGGCCTTGTTTACCGCTTCAAACTGCATGGCCCGGGACAGCCGGTTCTGGGCATCCGTCTGGGCCAGCAGGTTACAGGCTTGCCGGGCCACAACCTTGATGAGGTCGAAGTTCTCCCAGTTCAGTTCTACGTGGGCGTAGGGTTTGCCCACCAGGGCAATGCCATAAAGTTCATTGCCCAGGTACAGGGGGATCAGAAGCCAGGCATCCGGCGTGTTCTGGATGGTGTCGGGCATTTCCAGGAGGTCATACCGGATGGGGTCTTCCTGATACTCCCTCAGGTCGATAATCCATTCCTGCTCGCGGAAAAAAAGTACCAGGTCGGTGTCCTGGTCAATCATCGTATATTTGGGGGTGGCCATATTCACACTGGCTTTCAGGGTGTAGTCGGCCTGTTCGTCTCTTAGCCAGATGGCTCCGGCGTTGCTTTCCACCAGGCCGGCCAGTATGCGGATAACCCGTTCTGGCAAAGGCGGATCATTGCTCAGGTTGGCCAGTTCCCGGGTCATTTTCAGCCACTCTTCCCGGTAATCGTACTTGTAGTCGAAGAAATTCTGGCTGATAAATACCATCAGGCGGGCCCGCACCCGGCGGGACATCAGCAGGGTGATGAGAAAGGCGATGGAGATGGTGATAAACAATACCTGCAGGGCTTCACCCCACTCGCCCCCAAAGGCCCTGACATAGTAACCGCCTCCTGCAAGCACCAGCAGATAACCGGCGGCAAACAGCAGGGCGCTTGCGTGAAAGACGGCGGAGCGAGACAACTGGAAGTCTACCGGTTGCTTGCGGGTGTTGATCACATTGATCGCAAACAGGGGCATGAGTGCGGCGTTCACAAAACCCCGGGCATTCCAGAACGATTCAGACACTTTGCCAAAGAGCAGGGCATCGGAATACATGAAGAAGTCGAAGGCGAAGAGGGTTGCGATGCCGATGCAAAGGTATTTCAGGCTTGAGCGGCCGAAGGCCGGAGAGTTTCGCCAGATTTGCTCAACCAGCGACAACCCCAGCAGCGACAAGGCTATCTGGCCCACCAGCATGGTTTTGCCGTCAACAATCGAGACGCTTAAAATGTATTCGATAGCGCCGAGGGAGAGCAGGGTAAGGATCAGGACAAAGGTGGCGACCCCGAGCACTTTCTTCAGTTGCCCCGCCAGCCGGCCTTGCTTAAAGGCGGTCCGCAACATGGCAAACAGCAGCAGGATCCAGGCGGTGTCGCGTAGAAGTTCGAGCAGGTAGCGGACCAGGAACCCGGGCTGGCCCCATATATTCTGGGCCACCAGGGCGCCGGCCCAGATGGTGGTTACCAGCGCAGCAACAAACAGCCCGCGGTCGATATCCCTGCGCAGGTAGCGGGTGGCAACAAACACAGACAGCAAGGCGAACACTGCCGCGGCAGAGCCATAGCTGATCAGGCTGAAATCCCTGAGCATCCGGTCATTCCTTGAACCGTAGTTCTGTACTTATTTTGTACAGAATATCCCTGTTGGCAACTTCCCGTCTATCGAAATCCGGAGAAACTGCGCCTGATAATCACAAAGGCTACACCGGGCGCTTGTTATTCCGGTAGTAGCGGAAGATTTCTTTCAGCGGGCGCTTGGGTTTAAAGCCGAATTCCCGGGCAAAGGTGCGCCCGTCGATAACCACCGGGTACTTGAAAAATGCCAGCAGGTAGTGAGGGAAGCTTTTCAGGTTGAGAATCCGCGCAATGGCTTTGGGCACAATCGGCGGTACAGACAGAATCGGAATTCTCTTGCAGCCGCACATTTTCAAGGCTTGCTGGTAGGCTACCCAGTCGTGGGGCGCCACGTTGAAGACGCCTTTAACCGGTTTGCCCCAGGCCAGTACGATGGCATCGGCCATGTCGTCAATGTGGATGAACTGCATCATCGGAGAAAAGCCGGCCAGCACCGGTGCCCGTTCGCTGGAGAGCAAGGCGCTCATGGTGTTGCGCACGCCCGGGCCCACAATGTTGCAGGGCCGCAGAATGGTAATGTTCAGCTCCGGATACCGCCACAGGTAGATATTGGCCAGGTTTTCCAGTTCCACAGAATCCACCAGGTCGGCACTGAGGCCGGCGCTTTTCAGCGGTGCGGCTTCGTCAATCAGGGCCGGGTTATAGGCCATGGCACCGTAAACATGGAACGTAGACAGAATGATTACCCGCTTGACGCCGTACTTGTGCGAAAGGTTGAGCAGGTTCTGGGTGCCCAGCACGTTGGCGTTGTAACGCCGCATGCGTGTGAGTTCGCTGGTCATCAGCCGGCCAAGGTGGATTACGCCATCAAACTGATAACGCCGGAACAGGTCTTCAAAGCCACGGTTGTTGAGGTCCATGCAATAGCTTGGGATGCTATCGCCCAGATACACTTGCTGGCGGAAATCTACCGCCACAACGTCGCAGCTGCGGCGCAGGCGGTTGATGACTTGTTGGGTGAGGGCGCCGGCCGCACCGGTTATCAGGATTCTGGGCTTCTTTTGTTCAGGCATCAGAACAGCCCCTCGCGCTCACTCAGGCCTTTGTCGATCAGCTTGCGGATTTCTGCCTTTACCGCTTCAACCCGTTCGGTTACCTGCTCTTCCGGGATTTCGCTGTTGTCGAAGTACATGGGGTCACCGAAGTTCAGGCGTACCTTTACCGGGAATATCACCGGCAGTGCTATCGGCACGTAAGGTACGCCCAGAGCCTTGGCCAGGGGCTTTATGTTGGCAATGGCCGGAATGGTTTCTTCACAGCCCACAACGCCGACCGGAACGATCGGCGTGTTGTATTTCATGGCCAGGTGCATGAATCCGTTGCCGAAGCGCTGCAGTTGGTAACGGTCGCGGTAGAGCTTCCCGGAGCCCCGCACACCTTCTGGGAACACGATGATGGCTTCGTCGTTCGCCAGCATTTTCGCGCAGTTGACCGGGTCGCCCAGAACCGCGCCCAGGTCGTTAAGCAGGTTGCCCAGCCACGGTACTGTGGGAAAGAACCGTTCGATCATTGCTCGGGGAATACGCGGTTTGTCCGGGCGGGATGCCAGTGCATAACCAATCAGCAGGCCATCCAGCGGCAGTTGCCCGGAGTGATTGGCTATCAGCAGTACCGGACCTTCAGCCGGCACTTTGTCCACGCCATTGGCTTCCACCCGAAAGTACTTTTCGTAGATCTGCCGGGTGAGGGTGAAACCGTATTTGATGGTGTCGTTATTGAACCCCCAGGGATCGTAGCCAAGGCTGCCGATGGGCTTTCGGATTCTGTTCAACTGCTCTTCCAGTTCCGCCGGAACCAGTCTGGATTTCAGATAAGATGCCAAGCCCATGCCCGCTCCCTGTATGGACGATTACTTAAGGCCGTCAACCGCGACCCATTAAAACACCAAGTGTGTGGCTCTGGCCTTCATTTAATACCCGGTAATCGGTTGCTGCATTGGCCGTTTCGACACACACCATTTTTTGCCAGCCAGTGTCGGGAAAGTCAGAAAGCCGTAGGGCTTTGTCCGGCCCGGGGTTCCACACTACCGTGGAATCACTGCCAACAGATGTCAGCTTGCACTTGCCCGCCGGTGTTACCAGGGTGAGCGGCTCGCCAGATTCGTAGATGCGGTCGATTTCGCCCTCGAAATACACCGGGCCTTCCTGGGGGAAATAGTCCCAGTCTTTGAGGGTATCGATATACTGACTGTTGCCCAGGCCCAGCAGGCGGGTGCGGGTTATATCTGCTGTTGGCAAATAGGTGTGCAGGGCCTGGCTCAACGCCAGCGGAGATTTAGAGAGGTTGGTGGTGGTCAGGGCAATCTGGCAGCCGCGCACAGAAAAGTTAAAGGTGATCAGTGCCAGGGCGTGGCCGTCCCATTGGTCAGCAAAGTCTTCGTTGGCGTTCAGGGACAGGCTGATTTCCACCTCGTGGGCGCTTTCGCGGACATCTTCCAGTCGCCAGAGGGCCGTGCGGGCAAAACCGTGGGCGGAAGTGGTATGCACCCGCTTGCGGATCTCCGGCGCGTTGCGGGCCGGGTCGCCAAACCAGGGCCAGCACACTGGTATGCCGCCACGGATGGCGCGGCCCGGTTCGAACCGGGCAGTTTGGCTCATCCACAGCCAGTTCGTACCATTGTTTACCGAGAAGTGCGTAAGGTGGGCGCCTTGCAGAAAGACTGTGGCTGAGAAAACCGGATGATGCACTTCCAGTGCTTCAAGGTGGCCAAGGGTATGCCAGCGGGTGAAGGACCATTGGCCGGGGGTAACTGATGCTGGCGGGGTGTGGCTGCTTTCAGGCATGGTGAGCACTATATCCTTGAGTAGATACTCTTACTCCGAGAGTAAATTAAATACCGCGTGTCGGCGAGTTTGACTCTACAATAACCGGAAAATTCGGGGAGTTCCTTCATGACTTCGAAAACAGACAAAGCCTTGGTTGTCCCGTTTCCGGACCCTCTGCTCGAGCGTTCACAGCGGCCGCTGGAACAGGTGGCCGGCGACGAGCTTGTTGGCGTAGTTACCGCGGCTGGTGGTGTTCCGGTTATCGAGGACGAGTGGCTGGACGAGCTGGCGGATGGCTTAAGCGAAGCGGCCTGGGTGGAATTGGATCTTACTCCGCGGCTGCCGCCAGGGTTGCTCGAAGCCTTGCGTAACGAAGTCGCGATTCTGGATAAAACCGAAGCAATGAACCGGGCCGGTATCGGCCGTGGTGCCAGCCTGATCCAGGACCTCAGTGTGCGCAGAGACCGTATTGCCTGGCTGGAAGGCTGCAGTGAAACCCAGCGCCTGTTGTTCGACTTTCTGGAGCAGGTCAGGACAGGTTTGAATCAGCGGCTGTATCTGGGGCTTAAACGGTTTGAAGCCCATTATGCCACCTATCAGCCCGGGGATTTCTACAAACGTCATCTGGACAGTTTCAGGGGGCGGGCGTCGCGGGTGGTCAGTCTGGTGTTGTACCTGAATGAGGACTGGGGCCTGGAAGATGGCGGAGAGCTGCGGGTATTTGGCGCAACAGATGTTGATCAGGTGGTCGGTCAGGTGAGCCCTGAAGCCGGTCGGGCCGTGCTGTTTCTGAGCGAACAGATCCCCCACGAAGTGCTGCCGGCCCGGCGTACCCGGTACAGCATTGCCTGTTGGTTCCGGCAGGATGAAGTGCCTTTGCCGCTTTAGGCCGTTGTAGTCGCTAAACCCTTCTGATACTATTCGCGCCGCTTTCGGGGAAATGTTCCGAAACGCCGTTATGGTGGCTCCATTGGTGCCTCCGCAACATGAAACCGTGAACCCGGTCAGGCCCGGAAGGGAGCAGCCGAAGCGGTGGATGTGTGTGCCGGAGGATTGCTGGTGGGGCCACCCCCAGATTTTCCGCTCTTAGTTCCCGATCTCCGATTTTCCTTCTGTTGTTTTGTGATCCATTTCACGTCTGGCCGTCATCTGGCCCTGTTGGCACTTATCCCTGTCTATAGTGTTTTTGGCATGCTGTCCGTTGGGCATGGTGCCGTTGCCCGAACACAATAAAGACAAAAAGGGAAAGACATGAAAAATGCCAAAACAAAATCCGTTGTAACTGCGGGTGTACTGGCGGCCGTACTGACTGCCCAGCCGGCGTCCGCATGGTGGTTCAGCAAGCCGGATACTTACACCCAAACCCAGCATCCGATTGTGCTGGTGCACGGGTTGTCAGGGTTCAACAAGCTGTTTGGCCTGGTTTCCTATTTCAACGGGGTGCCGGATGAACTGGCGGAAAGCGGGGCCGAAGTCTTTGTTCCCCAGGTGTCTGCTGCCAACTCAACGGAAATTCGGGGTGAGCAGCTGCTGGCCCAGATTCAAGAGTATATGGCGGTAACCGGTGCCAGCAAGGTGCACCTGATTGGTCACAGTCATGGCGGCCCGACCATTCGCTATGTGGCCGGCGTGAGGCCAGACCTCGTCGCATCGGTCTCCAGTGTGGGTGGCGTTAACTGGGGCACCCCGCTGGCGGATACCCTCAACAACGGCAGCCTGGACGCTCTGGGTGACTGGTTCTTCGGCTTGATCGATACCTTCTCCGGCGGTGGTGGCCTGCCGCAAGACACCGCCGCAGCCATTCAGTCACTGAGCACTGACGGCAGCCTTGCCTTCAACGCAGAATTCCCTGCAGGCCTTCCCTCCGGTTATTGTGGCAATGATGGCGCCCAGGTTGCTAACGGCATCCGTTATTACTCCTGGGGTGGCAACAAAGTGGTCACCAATATTCTTGATCCGAGCGACCTGCTGCTGGGGGTCCTTAGCCCCATCTTTGACGAACCCTCCGATGGCATGGTTCCGTCCTGCAGTATGAAGCTTGGTAAAGTGCTGGGCGTGGATTACCGCCACAATCACCTGGACGAAGTAAACCAGGTACTGGGGCTGGTAGGGCCATTTGTGACGGACCCGGTTCAGCTGTACCGGCAACAGGCAAACCGCCTCAAGAACCTTGGTCTCTGACCTCGCTGTTAACCGAAGGCGGGCCCCTGCGGCCCGCCACGGATGTATTGTATGAACCGTAAACGTTCCGCTGTGATTGCCGGCTTGCTCCTCATGCTTGGCGTGGCTGGCTGGTGGCTTGTTACTGATTCCATTACTTCGGCCCCGGACTCTCTGGCAGTGGTGCGGGCGGGTCAGCAACAGGTAGTCCTGGCTGATTTATCAGGCCCCGCGCCTGTGTCCGGGGATGTAAATCATCCTGACTTGCCTCGTGATGAGCGGGTTAAGGATATTGAAGTGGACGGCCAGGTGCGTCTGGATATGAATGGCAACCTGGTGCTCGATCGCCAGCTGCGCCGGTATCTGGATTTTTTTATCGGGCTTACGGGTGACGCCTCCCAGTACGAGCCCTTGAAAGCCCGCCTGATATCCGAGCTCAAAGCGCAGGATTTGCCCCCGGAGATTCAGCAGCAGGTGCTTGCCATTCTGGACGACTACCTGGCATACCGGGGAGCGGCCGAAGCGATGGCCAGCAATCAACACCACAGTATTGAAGACGTTCGCCAGGCCTTGGCGCTGCTGCAAGACCTGCGCCGGGAGCATCTCGGGCAGGATGTGGCCGAAGGCTTTTTCGGAGAGGAAGAGCGGCGTTTGCAGGTGATGCTCGACCGGCAGAGCATCCTGAACGATCGAAGCCTGACCGACTCGGAGCGCGAACGGGCCCTGGCGCAACTGGACCAGTTGCTTCCCGAACACTCGGTTGAGCTGCGCCGGCGCTCAACCGCGGTAGTGGAAACAGCCATGCAGGTTCAGCAGCTGCGGGAGCGGGGCGTTTCTGAAGCCGAAGTGCGTAAACTGCGCCTGCAGGCATACGGTGCCGAGGCGACAGCGCGATTAGAGCACCTGGACCAGCAGCGCAATCAATGGCAAAGCCGGGTCAGCCAGTATCAGCAGCAAAAAGCCCTTATCGATACCAGCGATGGTTTGGCCCCGGCAGACCGACAGGCTGCGGTGGAAGCCTTGCAGGAGCGGATCTTCACCGAAGACCATGAACGCCGGCGAATCCGCGCGCTGGAGCGCAGCGCCGGTGTGGGGTCCTAGGAAGATCATCCTTCTTCTGAAACCGGGTCCATGCTAGAGTTAAGCGCATTTTTCACAGCAGTTGACGGAACATGAGCTATCAGGTTTTAGCCCGGAAATGGCGCCCCCGTACGTTTGAAGACATGGTCGGGCAGGAGCACGTGCTGCAGGCGCTTGTTCATGCGCTCGAGCACCAGCGCCTGCACCACGCCTATTTGTTTACCGGTACCCGGGGGGTGGGTAAAACCACCATTGGCCGTCTGCTGGCCCGGTGCCTGAATTGTGAAACCGGTATTACTCCGAATCCGTGTGGCGAATGCGACAGCTGCAAAGAAATTCTGGAGGGCCGGTTTGTCGACCTCATCGAAATCGACGCGGCATCACGCACCGGCGTGGATGACATGCGCGAACTCACTGATAACGTGCAGTACGCGCCCAGTCGTGGTCGATTCAAGGTGTACCTCATCGATGAGGTGCACATGCTCACCAATCAGTCCTTCAACGCGTTTCTGAAAACCCTGGAAGAGCCGCCGGAGCATGTGAAGTTCCTGCTGGCCACCACCGATCCCCAGAAACTGCCGGTGACGGTTTTGTCCCGTTGTTTGCAGTTCAATCTCAAGCGGATGACGCCAGAGCACATTGTCGGCCACCTGAAGCATGTGCTGACAGAAGAGAGCATCCCCTTTGAAGAATCCGCTTTGTGGCTGCTGGCCCGGGCTGCCGATGGCAGTATGCGGGACGCACTGAGCCTGACCGACCAGGCGATTGCCTTTGGTAACGCGAATCTTGGCGCCAGTGACGTCAGCAGCATGCTGGGTACTATTGACCAGCGCGACATCGAGCGCATGGTCGCAACCCTGGTGGCGCGTGACGGCCCCGGACTGTTGGCCGAAATCAGCCGTATCTCAGAGTTTGCGCCGGATTACGGCGTGATCCTGGCAGACCTGCTTTCGCTGTTCCATCGGGTCACCATGGAGCAGGTAGTGCCGGGCAGTGCCGATAATGCGCTGGGCGATGCCGCCCAGGTTCAGGCTCTGGCCAAACAGTTAAGTGCCGAAGATGCCCAGCTGTTCTACCAGACAGCGCTGATCGGCCGAAAAGATCTTGCCGTAACCCCAGACGCCCGCATGGGCTTTGAGATGACCATGCTGCGCATGCTGGCGTTCCGGCCGGGGGCTGACCGCCGCGAGCCGCCGACAGTGACTTCCGGAAACACTGAAAACTCCGGCCGCGCTGAACCGGAGCCCGACCCTGGCCCCGTATCACCCCAGGTTGCCGAACGCCCCCAAACTGAACCGCAGCCGGTAGCGCCATCGCCGCAACCGGCGTCGGAACCGGTGCCCGCCCCAGAACCTGCGACAAGCTCCATGCCAGAACCACCGGCAATGGATACGCCGCCCTGGGAGGATGAACCGGAGCCCCCGTATTATGATGAAGTGGCCCCGGAGCCACTGGTCGCGCAGGAGCCGGTCAGCGAACTGGAACCCCGTAGTTCCCAGCTGGTCCATACACCTGAAGTTACGGCTGAGCCGGAGCCCGAAGCTGTAGCGCCGGCCGAACCCGTTAATGCGGGAGGTTTTGTCTGGGAGCGTGACTACCGGCAGCTGGATATCACCGGCATGCCGGGCAACCTGGCCAGCTACAGTGCCATGGCCATGGACGGGCAAACCGTGGTGCTTACCCTGGATGAAGGCCATGCCAGGCTACTGAACGCCCGGCATGAAGAAAAAATTGTGGCGGCCTTGAGATCCTACTTTGGCGACGCCACACAGTTAAAGATAGTGCAGGGCATTCCCGGGCCTCATACTCCGGCGGCGTTTGAAGAGCGCCAGCGGGTCGCCCGGCAGAAAGCCGCAGAAGCTGCCATTCGGCAAGATCCGGTAGTGCAGAGCATTGTTGAACGATTTGAGGGCCGGGTGGTGGAAGAAACTATCCGCCCCGCAGAGACAAGCAGGAGATAAGCAGATGATGAACAATATGGGCGACCTGATGAAAAAGGCCCAGCAGATGCAGGAGCAGATGCAGAAGGCCCAGGAAGAAATCGCCAAGGCGGAAGTTACCGGCGAATCCGGCGCGGGGCTGGTGAAAGTCACCATGAACGGTCGCCACGACGTAAAAAAAGTGGAGATCGATCCCTCCTTGCTGTCTGAAGACAAGGAAATTCTGGAAGACCTGCTGGCTGCAGCGGTAAACGATGCCGTGCGCCGGGTAGAGGCCAACCAGAAGGATAAAATGTCCGGCATGATGTCTGGCATGGGCATGCCGCCCGGCTTCAAGATGCCGTTCTGACGCCAGCCTGCCATCGGAATTGAGGAGTATTCATGGCATTCAGCCCCCTGGTTGATGAATTGGTAGAATCACTTCGGTGTTTGCCCGGAGTGGGCCAGAAAACCGCCCAGCGCATGGCCTTTCACTTGCTGGAGCGGGGGCGCTCCGGCGGAACCCGGCTGGCCAGTGCCCTGGGCCAGGCGATGGACGGAGTGCGCCGCTGTGAGAGCTGCCAGAATTTTTCTGATACGGAAATCTGCCAGATCTGTGAAAGGCCGGAACGCCGCACCGGAACCTTGTGTGTGGTGGAAAGCCCTTCTGACTTGCTGGCCATCGAACAGGCTGGCGACTACCGGGGTAGTTATTTTGTGCTGATGGGGCACCTATCGCCCATTGATGGCGTCGGCCCGGAAGAAATCGGCATTGAACGGCTACTCAGACGGGTGCGTGAAGAAAGCGTTGCCGAGCTGATTCTTGCCACCAACCCCACGGTAGAGGGTGAAGCCACGGCCCACTATATTGCCGACCGGCTGGATGGCCAGAATATCCTGATCACCCGACTGGCCCATGGTATTCCTGTAGGTGGCGAGCTGGGCTATGTAGATGGCTTTACGCTTACACACGCCTTCCGGGGTCGCAAACCCCTTTCTGAATAACTCCAGGTTTCCCTATGACTGATGATAGCCCATTGGCCGCTCCGGTTCCTCCGGCCCCCGATACTGTCTGCTGGCTTCGCAGCCCGGCGGAACTTGATCAGTGGCTGGACGGCCTCCCACCCGGCGTGCCGGTGGCGCTGGATACCGAATTTGAGCGGGTCTCAACTTTCTTCCCGATACCGGGACTTGTGCAGTTGGGCGGGCAGGGTGAGTACTGGTTGATTGACCCGGAGGTTGCCGGGGCCTCCGCCCGGTTCCGGGACATGCTGGCAGACCCGGCTCGGCCGAAGCTGCTTTACGCCATGAGCGAAGACCTGGAACTGTTCCGGCACTGGTTGAATGTGGCACCGGCCGGACTGTTGGACCTGCAGATAGGCGCCGCCATGGCCGGAGCAGGGTTCTCCATTGGCTATGCCAAGCTGGTGGAATCCCTGTTCGGGGAAGCCCTCGACAAATCCGTTACCCGTTCAGACTGGGTCTCCCGCCCGTTATCACCCGAGCAGCAGAGGTACGCGGTAGATGACATCCGTTTTCTGGAGCCACTTTACAACTGGGTGATCGACAAGCTGCGTGAGCGTAACCTGGTGCAGGCCCTGGCGGATGAGTCGCAGCGCTTTGCCGATGAGGCTGCGGGTCAGGAAGACCCGGAGCAGCACTATCTGAAACTTCGCGGTGGCTGGACACTATCGCCTGAGCAGCAGGCGGTGTTGCAGCGCCTGGTCGCCTGGCGTGAACGGGAATGCCAGAAGGTGGACCGCCCCAGAAACCGGGTATTGGGCGATGCCTTGCTGATTGCCATTGCCGAACGCCTGCCGGGATCACTGAGAACCCTGAACGACATTCAGGGCGTTCCCGGTGGTATCGTCAAACGCTACGGCGAACTCCTGCTCGAACTTGTCCGGGAAGGTTGTGAAGCCGATAATGCCAGCCTGGAACCGATACCCCGGCCGCTCACCCGGGAGCAACAAGCTCTCTATAAAAAGGTGAAGCGTTGCTTTAATAAAGTGGCAGAAGATCATGATATTCCAATAGAACTTCTGGCTCCCCGGAAGCGCCTGGAGAAGGTTCTCCAGGACGGAACCCTGGCTGGAAGCGAGTTTTTTCAAGGCTGGCGAAGCAAACTGCTGACGCCGGTAGAAACAGAAATCGAGGAACTTCTCAGACCATGACAGAGCGTGCATTCGTTTCGGTGTTTCGCAGCAGTAAAAAGATCGACACCTATATCTACGTGCGTCGCGGCCAGGCCTGGGATGACCTGCCGGAAGCGTTGCGGTCCATCTTCGGTACGCCGGTGCATGCCATGGACCTCCTGCTGACCCCGGAAAAGAAGCTGGCCCGAACCACGGGCAAGGAAGTGCTTGAGGCCATCGATGAGAAAGCCTTCTTCCTGCAGATGCCGGAAGAGCAGGAAACCTATATCGTCGATTTCAAGCGCAAGGTCGAGCAGCGCCAAAAATGATAGCTGAGATTCCCTTCTGGCAGCGCAAGCGCCTTGATGAAATGACACCGGCGGAATGGGAATCCCTGTGCGACGGCTGTGGCTTGTGCTGCCTGCAGAAGCTGGAAGATGAAGATACCGGTGAGGTTTACCATACTGACCTAGCCTGCCGGTATATGGATCTTGAAACCTGCCGCTGCACGGTATATGGCGAACGGCTGAAAAAAGTACCGGAGTGCACGGTGCTCACACCGGAAACGCTGAACCAATACTACTGGATGCCGCAAACCTGCGCCTATCGCACTTTGGCAGAAGGCCGGCCACTGGCAGACTGGCACCCGCTGCGAAGCGGTGATCCGGACTCTGTCCACAAGGCAGGAGTGTCGGTTCGGGGCAAGGTGATCTCGGAAGACGCCGTTGCCGAACAAGACTGGGAAGAACACATCATTCACTGGATTTTGTAATGATCGATACAGACGCCTCACTGGCATACGGAATTTTCTGGGCGGCCTACGCCATTGCGTTTTTGGTGCTGTTCTACATGATGAAGGCATTGTTCCGCCTGCTGCCGCTTTATGGGCTGCGAACCTTGTTGCTGGCGGCACTGGTTGTGCTGCTGCTCACCCCCGTGGAATCCCCCGAGCTGTCCGGCTGGTGGATGCCGGCCTGGCTGTTTGCGGGCTATGAACTGGTTCTTGGCGATATCAACGCCGCCGGCCCCGCTATATTCAATTTCACGGCAGCATCTGTCGTCATGCTGCTGGTGTGGATACTGGATCTCGTTCGCTACCGCCTGGTGCGTAAATAATTTTCAAAGTAATCAAACAGGACTCAGACCCATGAAGTTTACCGGTACCGAAAAATACGTAGCCACCGATGACCTGCAGATGGCTGTTAACGCAGCGATTGCGCTTCAGCGCCCGTTGCTGATCAAAGGCGAACCCGGCACCGGCAAAACCCTGCTGGCCGAAGAAATGGCTGCGGCACTGGGTATGCGGCTGATCCCCTGGCATATCAAGTCCACCACTAAGGCCCAGCAGGGCCTGTATGAGTACGACGCGGTATCCCGCCTGCGGGACTCCCAGCTGGGTGATGAGAAGGTCAAGGACATTCGCAACTACATCATCAAGGGTAAGCTGTGGGAAGCGTTTGATACCGACGAACAGGTGGTTCTGCTGATCGACGAAATCGACAAGGCAGACATCGAATTCCCCAACGACCTGTTGCTGGAACTCGACCGTATGGAGTTCTTCGTGTACGAAACCCAGGAGTTCGTAAAAGCGAAGAAGCGCCCGATTGTGGTCATCACCAGTAACAACGAGAAAGAGCTGCCAGACGCCTTCCTGCGCCGCTGCTTCTTCCACTACATCAGTTTCCCGGACCACGACACCATGAAAGAGATCGTGGATGTGCACTTCCCGGGGCTGCAGCAGCAAGTGGTGCGCGATGCGCTGGAAGTGTTCTTCGACGTGCGCAAGGTGCCGGGCCTGAAGAAAAAGCCGTCGACCTCCGAGCTGATAGACTGGCTGAAGCTGCTGATGGCCGACGAGCTGTCTGCCAAGGCGCTGCAGGAAAAAGACAGCAGCTCGGCACTGCCGCCACTTTATGGCGCACTGGTGAAGAACGAGCAAGACGTGCACCTGCTGCAGAAGCTGGCGTTCATGGCGCGCCGCCGCAACTGATCTCTGGCAAGAGTTTCGCTTTATGTTGATCGACTTTTTTCTCGAAGTGCGCCGGGCCAGGGTACCGGCCAGCCTGCGGGAGTTTCTGGACCTGCTGGAAGCCCTCCAGCAGCGTCTGGCCTTTGCCGATATGGAGGAGTTCTACTACCTGGCGCGAGTGTGCCTGGTTAAAGACGAGCGCCATTTCGACAAGTTTGACCGGGCGTTCAAGGCCTATTTCGAAGGCATAGAAAACCTGGATGAGCTGCTCGAGGCGCTGATTCCCGATGACTGGCTTCGGGCCGAGTTCGAAAAGCACTTGTCTGAGGAAGAGAAGGCTAAAATCGACTCTCTGGGCGGCCTTGAGGAGCTGATCGAAACCTTCAAGAAGCGCATGGAAGAGCAGAAAGAACGCCATGCCGGTGGCAACAAGTGGATTGGTACCGGCGGCACCTCGCCCTTCGGCGCCAATGGCTACAATCCTGAAGGCGTCCGTATCGGCCAGGACAAGTCCCGCCACCGCCGCGCCGTCAAGGTGTGGGACAAGCGCGAGTTCCGCAATCTGGACGACAGCATTGAACTGGGCACGCGCAACATCAAGGTGGCGCTGAAACGCCTGCGCCACTGGGCGCGCGAGGGCGCGGCGGACGAGCTGGACCTTGACGGGACGATCCGCGCCACCG
>CAYUNQ010000013.1:0-20870 GCA_964446185.1 uncultured Marinobacter sp.
TGAAGGCGAAATACGAAGAAATCCGCGATGCCTATGAAGACAGTGAAGACGCCGCCGAGAAAGTTCGGGATCGGATCGACAGCGTCGAGGATGTGGCAGGCGCCCTGTTTGCCGAGTGGGAAGACGAGCTGGATCTGTACGAAAGCGCATCCCTGCGCCGTAGTAGCGAGCAGCAACTGCAGGAAACCCGCAATCAGTACGAGCAGCTGATTAACCGGATGCACCAGGCGGAATCCCGCATGGATCCAGTGCTTCAGGCGTTTGAAGACCAGGTGTTGTACCTCAAGCACAACCTGAATGCCCAGGCCATCGGTGCGCTGGAAACGGAGCTGGGTAAAATCCGCAGTGATGTCGACAGCCTGATCCGCAATATGGAGGCGTCTATTGCCGAATCGGAAGCCTTTATCCGGCGGTTCCGGGACCAGTAATCCCTCCGGTAAAGCAAAGGTCGCTAACTGTTCCAGTTTTCGGGATGCATTGTTCCAGTTAAATTGTTTTAACTCTCATTTGATAACGAATATCATTCGCTCCTGAAATTCATTGTTTAAATTTTGGGAGCGACACATGGTGTTCAGGTCTTCATTGCTGGCGACCTCGGTTGCGGTAATCTCTGCCGGTTATTCACTGCAGGCCACTGCGCAGCCGGTACAAATGGACGAGCTGGTGGTTTCCGCCGCCGGTTTTGAGCAGAAGGTTACCGATGCGCCGGCGAGCATCAGTGTGATCAGCCAGGAGCAGTTAAGCTCCCAATCCTTCAGCAACATTGCCGAAGCTCTGGATGGCGTTGAAGGCATCGATATTCGCCAGGGTACCGGTAAAACCGGTGGCCTGAACGTGAGCATCCGGGGCCTGCCCAGCGAATATACCCTGATCCTGGTAGATGGCCGGCGTCAGAACACCGGTGGTAACGTAACGCCCAACGGTTTCAACGAAACTTCCACCAGTTTTATCCCGCCGCTGTCTGCCATTGAGCGGATTGAGGTTATTCGTGGACCCATGTCCACACTCTATGGCTCAGACGCCATGGGTGGAGTGATCAATATCATCACCAAAAAAGTGGCTGATGAGTGGACCGGCTCGGTGACCGTGCAGCAAACCCTGCAAGAAGACCGGGACTACGGAAATGATTCCACCACCGAGTTTTTCACCAGTGGCCCCCTGGTAGAGGGCCTGCTAGGCATGCAGGTTCGTGGCCGTGTTTATGACCGTGGCGAATCCGACCTTCGCTTTGACGACGGCAGTGTGGTGAATCGCCGCGGTGCCGCGCCGGTGGAAGGCCGTACCTACAGCATCGGCTCCCGGCTGACGCTGACTCCTGATAGTAATCATGACCTGTATCTGGATTTTGAACGGGGTCGTCAGGTATACAACAACGAAGACTGCCAACTCGGCACCCTGGACGGATTCGAGAGTGGCAGTAACACGGCGGGCTGTTCGAAGCCCAACCCGGATAATGTCGCGGGCTATAGCGATGAACTGCGTTTTTACCGGGATCAGGTCGCCCTGGGCCATACCGGCCGCTTTGATACAGGTACCTTGACCAGCACCCTGACCCATAACAAGACCGAGACCCTGGGCCGTACCATTCCGGGTACTCGGGGCACTGCCTATACGCCACCGTTTGACTACATGGTGGCTGGCAACGACCGTACCCTGGAATCCAACGACCTGATCCTGGACAGCAAGTTTGTCGCACCGCTGGGTGAGTCCCATATTGTGACCGTGGGTGGCCAGTACTGGGATGCGGATGTAACAGACGGCATTGCCGGTGAGGACTTCGAGCGTACTTCCTGGGCGGTGTTCCTGGAAGATGAGTGGAGCCTGACCCAGGACCTGTACCTGACCCTTGGTGCCCGCCACGAGAAATACGACGGCTTTGATGGCCAGGTCAGCCCGCGGGCGTATCTGGTCTGGAACCCGCTGAGCCAGTGGACCTTCAAGGGCGGTGTGAGCCGGGGCTTCAAGGCGCCAACGGTCAACCAGCTGCACAACGGGATATCCTCCGTGGGCGGGCAGGGAACCAATATTCAGTTCGGTAACCCGGACCTGGAGCCGGAGATCACCACCAACACCGAGTTGGGTGCCTACTTTGATAACCTGGATGGCTTCAAGGCCAACGTCACGGTCTTCCATAACCGGTTCGAAGACAAGATTGCGGATGGCCCCGCGATCCCTAATTGCTTCTCGGCAGATACTCCCAACTTGCCAGGCTGTATCCCTGATTATGGCCCGGGCTTTACCCAGGAGGATTTCTCCCAGTCCATCAACATTGGTAAGGCCGAAACCCAGGGCGTAGAGATCGGCAGCAGCTGGCAGTTCGCCCAGGACTGGCGTCTGTCTGGTAACTATACGCTGACGGACAGTGAGCAGAAGAGCGGTGATAACGAAGGTCAGCAGTTGACCAATACGCCGAAACACCTGCTGAACGCGGCGGTTAACTGGCAGGTTACGCCAGTGCTGGACCTGTGGTTCAAGGGCGAGTATCGCAGCAAGCGTGAGCGCTTTACCGACAAGTATGAAAACCTGACAGCGGCTAACCAACTGATCGCTGACCAGGTAGGAGACCTGGATGCCTACTCCGTATTCCACCTGGGCGCCTCTTACCAGGCAGCCGAGAACGTGACCCTGAAGGCAGCGATCTACAACCTGTTTGATCGCGACTTCACCGAAGGTGAGCGTTATATCAATGCCGATGGTGATCAGGCCTTTGTTTCCAGCTACATCCAGTCTGGCAAGTCTATCGACGGCACCCTGGAAGATGGTCGCCGTCTGTGGCTCTCCGCTACTGTGGGGTTCTGAGTTATCCACAGATCCTGTTAATAAAAGCCGACAACACAAACAGGGGAAGCCAGGTGCTTCCCCTGTTTGTGGAACCGGGGACCAAAGCCCACCGGTTCCGGAAGAAAAAAAATCCCGGGAAAACCCGGGACCAGAAGTTACCGGGCATTACCCGGTAAAGGCCATGTTCTCGGCGTCAATCTGCATCAGGCTGCGGGTCGGGCTGAGCATGCTGGTGGCATGGGTCTGGGCCCGGGGCAGCAAGCGCTCGTAATAGAATTCGGCGGTGTTCAGCTTGGTCCGGTAGAAGGATTCAGACTCTTCACCACCATTGTCCAGTTTATCCACAGCCACGGCAGACTGGCGCAGCCACATATACGCCATGCTCACGTAGCCACTGTACATCAGGAAATCATAGGCTGCCGCGCTGACCACATCCCGGTCTTTGCGGGCCGCGAGCATGACTCTGACGGTCAGCAGGTTCCACTGGCCAGTGAGTTTCAGTAGTTCGATGGCCATCGGGCGCAGGCGCTTGTCGGTCAGGTGCTTTCGGGCAAAGTTGGCCACCTTGAAGGTGAACTCGCGCACCGCGCCGCCCTGGGTCATCAACAGAACCTTACGGCCCAGCAGGTCCAGGGCCTGGATACCGGTGGTGCCTTCGTACAGGGTGGCAATGCGGGTATCGCGGGCAATCTGTTCCATGCCGTGTTCGCGGATGTAACCGTGGCCGCCGAACACCTGCATACCCAGGTTGGCGGCTTCGCAGCCCAGTTCGGTCAGGAAGCCCTTCAGGATCGGGGTCAGGAAGCCCAGCTTGTCGTCGTATTTTTCGGCTTTTTCATTATCACCCACGGTGTAGGCCTCCACCATGTGGTCAGCCACCTTGGCGGCGTAATAAAGCATGGCCCGGCCACCTTCGGCGATCGCTTTCTGGGTCAGCAGCATGCGGCGCACATCGGCGTGGTGGATCAGGCTGTCGGCCACCTGGTCCGGCTCTTTCTTGCCAGACAGCGCCCGCATGGAGCGGCGCTCTTTGGCGTAGTCCAGCGCCCACTGGTAAGACAGCTCGGCAGGCCCCACGCCCTGAATGGCGGTACCGATCCGGGCGGTGTTCATAAAGGTGAACATACACTCCAGACCCCGGTTTTCCGGGCCGATCAGGTAACCGGTGGCACCGTCAAAGTTCATCACGCAGGTGGCAGAGGCCTTGATGCCCATTTTCTTTTCCAGGCTGCCGCAGTTCACACCATTGCGCTCACCCACGCCGCCATCGGCGGCTGGCAGGAACTTCGGCACAATGAACAGGCTGATGCCCCTGGTGCCTTTCGGGGCATCCGGCAGGCGCGCCAGCACAATGTGCACAATGTTCTCGGTCAGGTCATGCTCGCCGGAGGAGATAAAGATCTTGGTGCCGGTCAGCTTGTAACTCCCATCGGCCTGGGGTTCGGCCCGGGTTTTCACCTGGCCCAGGTCGGTACCGCACTGGGGCTCAGTCAGGCACATGGTGCCGCCCCAGCGGCCTTCGGTCAGCGGTACAAGGTAGGTCTGTTTTTGTTCGTCAGTGCCGTGCAGGAAGACGGTGTTCATGGCTCCCAGCGACAACCCCGGGTACATGGAGAACGACCAGTTGGCAGTACCCATCATTTCCTGCTTGAACAGTCCCATGGACGCCGGCAGGCCCTGACCGCCAAACTCTTCCGGTGCCGACAGCCCCTGCCAGCCGCCCATTACGTACTGGTTGTAGGCGTCTTTGAAGCCTTTCGGGGTGGTGACTTCACCGTTTTCCAGTTGGCAGCCTTCTTCGTCGCCACTCTGGTACAGAGGGCTCAGCACTTCTTCACAGAAGCGGCCGCATTCAGTCAGGATCGCATCGACAATGTCTGGAGTCGCGTTTTCGCCGGAGGCCAGACTTTGATAATGGCCCGGGTAGTCGAACACTTCATTGAGCAGAAATTTCATGTCCCGCAGGGGAGCTTTGTAAACAGGCATAGCCAGTCCTCATCAGCTTTCAATCCGATCCGGGGGCTTTGCGGCCCCAATGAGTGCAGTTTTACGGCATTCGCGGGGGGCTGCCATTGACGGAAAGCGCCTGAATGGCTGTCAGAACGGACAATTGGCTGAAATGACGCAGTGGCGAATTTCTGATCGGAAACCGCCAATATGCCGTAAAACTCTGCACTGTCAGGCGGTTCTGGCATTAACCTGGAGTGTAAAAGTCATGCAAAATTCCCGGATGCGACCCAAGGCCAGTGGTCTGGGGCCGCTGAGTCTTATATTGTTGATGTCTCTGGTGCTGGCCGGGTGTGCCGGGCCGTCACTGGATGATTACCAGAGTACCGGGCCAGACCTGGTGCCAAGGCAGTTCTTTGCGGGCGAACTTTCTGCCCGGGGTGTGGTCAAGAACTTTTCCGGTGAGGTCATCCGAACCTTCGATGCTGATATCGTGGCCAGTTGGGACGATAACGGGGTGGGCACCCTGGATGAAGTGTTCCGCTTTGATGATGGCGAAGTGCAGACCCGGGTCTGGACACTGACCCCGACCGAGCAGGGCTATCACGCCGAGGCTGGTGATGTCGTGGAGCCGGGCACCATGCGCTGGCAGGGCAATGCCATCCACATGAACTATGTTCTGCGGGTGTCATACGGCGATGGCACGATTGATGTCAGAATGGACGACTGGATGTATCTGGTTACCCCCGATACCCTGATCAACCAGACCACCATGAGCAAATGGGGTGTGGACGTCGGGGAAGTGGTGCTGGTGATCCAGAAAAAAGTCGCGGGGCCTGCCTCGCAGTACCGATAACAGAAAATGTACAGGTAACAGATACCCATGTGGAAGCAGTGGCTGATAGCACTTGTTATGGTCGGAGTTGTAATGGCGGGTGTGGGTGTGTATCTGAGCCTGGAAGACCCGGTTGACGCAAACGCCGGGGGCGAACCACAGGTTGCCTCAGTGAATATTTCTGCGCCGGAAATACGCAGGGTTCGGGATGAGGTGTCGTCGGTTGCCAACCTGAGGGCGGTGAATGCCGTGGCACTGACCACCGAGGTCAGTGGCCGGGTAGTGCAGGTCAACCTCGAGACCGGGCGCAAAGTACAGAAGGGTGAGGTGCTGCTGCGGCTGGATGATCGCCAGGCCAGCGCCGACCTCGCCGTGATTGAATCCCAGCTGTCGGATGCGCGCCGGCAATATGAGCGGGCGCGCAGCCTGCGGGCCAATAACAGCGTGTCCCAGTCTCAGGTGGATGAGCTGAGAACAGCAGTGGATGTAGCCGAGGCCCAGCGCCAGGCGGCCCGGGTGAGGCTGGAGAACCACCGGATCGAGGCGCCGTTTGCCGGTGTAGTGGGCTTGTCGGACATCAATGTGGGCGCTTACCTGCAGGCAGGTACGGTGATCACTACCCTGGATTCCAGTGACCGGATGGAGCTGAATTTTGCGGTGCCGGAACGATTTGTGGGCTCGATCAGACTTGGTCAGGTGGTCCGGGCAACCTCGCCGGCCTTCCCGGCTGAGGTCTTTAACGGTGAACTGGTAGAGCTTGATACCCGCATCAGCGAGCTGAGCCGAACGCTGTCGGTTCGTGCATTGATTGACAATGCCGACGGCCGGTTGCGCCCCGGCCAGTTTATGTCGGCCTCGTTGACCCTGCAGGAGCGGGAGGGTCTGGTGGTTCCGGAGCAGGCGGTGATGCTGCGAGGGGCCCAGAAATACGTGTTCGTGGCCGAAGATGGTCAGGCCAGGCGGATTTCTGTAAAAACCGGCAGTCGGCTGCCCGGCTGGATTGAAGTCACCGATGGCCTGACTGTAGAAGATGCGGTGATTATTACCGGTCAGGATCGCCTGAGTTCCGGCGACCGGATTCGGGTAGTTGAGTCAGGCCTTGCCATTCCGGAGAACCGGTTCGACTCTGCGCAGGAATCCTGAGCCATGGTGTTATCAGACATTTCCATCAAGCGCCCGGTATTTGCTACGGTTCTGAGCATTCTGATTGTGGTATTCGGGCTGGCCGCCTTGCTGGGCCTGCCGGTGCGAGAGTATCCGGACATCGACCCGCCCATCGTTTCGGTGACTACCTCTTACACCGGTGCCGCCGCCGAAGTGGTGGACTCCCAGATTACCCAGGTCATCGAGGGGGCGATCAGCGGTATTGAAGGCATTCGCTCGATAGAATCCTCCTCGGAGCAGGGGCGCTCCCGAACCACCATCGAATTCAACACCTCCCGTGATATCGACATTGCCGCCAACGACGTGCGGGATGCGGTATCCCGGGTGATCAACCGGCTGCCTGACGAAGCCGATCCGCCCGTTGTCCGCAAGGCCGATTCCGATGCCCGGCCGATGATGTGGATAACTCTGACCAGTGAAGTCTGGGATGCCGCCGAGCTGAGTGATTTCGCCGACCGGGTTCTGAGCGACCGGTTGTCGGTGCTCGATGGCGTGGCCGATGTGCGCATTGGCGGCGAGCGCCGTTACGCTATCCGGGTCTGGCTGGACCGGGAGCGGCTGGCGGCCCGGAATATCACCGTGGCAGAGGTGGAGCAGGCCCTTCGGGCCAATAACGTGGAATTACCCGCCGGCTCGGTGGATTCCTCCACCCGCAACTTTACCGTGCGGGCCGAGGGCCGGTTGTCCACAGTGGAAGAATTCCGCAGTCTGGTGGTGCGCCGGGATGGCAACGACCTGTTGCGACTGGGCGAAGTAGCCGACGTACAAATGGGGGTGGAATCGGATATCGGGCGCCTGCGGGCCGCCGGCCGCACGGCCATTGGTATGGGCGTTATCCGCCAGTCTAAGGCCAATACCGTGGCGGTCTCTGATGGCGTGCGGGCAGAACTGGATAAAATCCGTGAAACCCTGCCGCCGGAAGTGTCGATCAGCGAAAGTTACGACGAATCTATTTTTATCCGGGCCTCGATTAAGGAAGTCCTGGTCACCCTCGCGATCTCGGTATCGCTGGTTATCCTGGTGATATTCCTGTTCCTGCGGTCCTGGCGGGCCACTCTGATACCCGCCGTGACCATTCCGGTGGCGGTGATCGGTGCCTTTATCGGGCTCGGGTTCCTGGGGTTTTCCATCAACGTACTGACCCTTCTGGCGGTTATCCTGGCCATCGGCCTGGTGGTGGATGATGCCATCGTGATGTTGGAGAACATCCAGCGCCGGATCGATGAAGGCGAGCCTCCCTTGCTGGCGGCTTACCGGGGTGCCAAACAGGTGGCGTTTGCGGTAATTGCCACCACCCTGACCCTGGTCGCGGTGTTTGTGCCCATTTCATTTATGGGCGGTAACGTAGGCCGTTTGTTTGCCGAATTCGGCTTCACCCTGGCTGCGGCTGTGGTTTTTTCCAGCATTGTGGCGCTTACCCTGGCCCCGATGCTGTGCTCCAAATGGCTGCGGCACAGCCCGGAATCGAACGAGGACCACCGGCTCTGGGCGTTCAGTGAACAAGTGCTTAATGGCCTGGCCAATGGCTACAAGCGGTTGCTGCAGTTCTCCCTGAACCAGCCCGGCCTGCTGCTGGGATTGGGTATCGTCGGATTGATTGTGGCAGCGGTGATTTACCCCCGCTTGTCCCAGGAACTGGCCCCCATTGAAGACCGTGGTGTCATTATCATGCCTGCCAGTGCACCCCGGGGCGCTACGGTGGAATACACCGACCACTTTGTGCGTCAGGCAGAGCAGACCCTGCTGCAATATATTGAGGAAGGCACCGCTGAGCGCTTGCTCTCCATTGTCGGCTTCCGCGATGAAGAAGACAGCGCCTTCATGATCATGGGCCTGGTGCCCTGGGAACAGCGGGATATCAAGCAGCAGCAGGTAACCAGCAACATCCGTGAGCAGCTGTCGGATATTTCCGGCATCCGGATCAATGTGATCAACCCGCCGGGGCTGGGCCAGCGTGGTTTCAGCCAGCCGGTGGAGTTTGTGGTGGCCGGCCCGGATTACGAGTCGGTGCAGGCCTGGAGTGAGGAAATTGTCGAGCGGGCAAAGCAAAACCCGAATCTGCTGAACCTGGATACCGATTTCGAGCTTACCCGTCCGGAACTCCGGGTAAACATCGATCGCGACCGGGCGGCGGACCTGGATATTACCGTGCAGGATGTGGGGCTTACCCTGCAGACCATGCTGGCGTCCCGGCAGGTGACTACCTACCTTGACCGGGGCCAGGAATACGATGTGATTATCCAGGCCGACGACGCCAACCGCGCCACGCCGGATGACCTGGAGCAGATTTTCCTGCGGCCGAGGGCAGGGGGCGAGCTGATTCCCCTGAAGGCACTGGTGTCGGTGGAAGAAACCGGTACCAACCCGGATCTGCGCCGGATTGACCGCTTGCCGGCGGTGGTGATCAGTGCCTCGCTGGCCGATGGCTACGATCTGGGCACCGCCCTGAACTACCTGAACAACCTGGCTGTGGATAACTTGCCGCCGGAGGCCCGGTTGAGCTACAGGGGCCTGTCCCGGGAATTCCAGGATTCCTCGGCAGCGATCTTCGTCACCTTTGCCCTGGCTTTTGTGATTGTCTTCCTGGTACTCGCGGCCCAGTTTGAAAGCTGGATTCACCCACTGATCATTATGCTGTCGGTACCGCTGGCGGTGACCGGTGCCCTGCTGGCACTGGCCTGGTCGGGCATCAGCCTGAATATCTACAGCCAGATCGGGATCATCATGCTGCTGGGGCTAATGGCGAAGAACGGTATTCTGATCGTGGAATTCGCCAACCAGTTGCGGGATCAGGGCTACAGTGTGCGTGACGCCATTCTGGAAGGCGCCACGCTGCGCTTCCGGCCGGTGCTGATGACCACCATTTCCACGGTCTTCGGCGCGGTGCCCCTGGTGATTGCCACCGGGGCCGGTGCCGAAAGCCGGGCGGCGATCGGCATGGTTATTCTGGGCGGGCTTATTTTCGCCACCACCCTGACTCTGTTTATCATCCCGGTGCTGTACAACCTGCTGGCGCGGTTTGCCAAGTCTGCCAATACGGTGGAAAAAGAACTGGAACGCCTGGCCGCAGGCCCGACGGCCGGTGCCGGCCTGGCGAACAATCCGGCAAAGCCGGCTGATGATATCTGATGGCGGTACAAAGCCAGTTCCGGTTGCTGGGGCAACGGCGTTTTTTGCCATTCTACCTGACCCAGTTTTCCGGAGCCTTTAACGACAACCTGTACAAAAATGCCCTGCTGCTGCTGATCACCTTTCAGGCCGGTGGCCTGATGGGATTGTCGGTGAACGTGGTGGTCAATATTGCGGCGTTCTTGTTCATCCTGCCGTTTTTCCTGTTCTCCGGGATTGCCGGGCAGATGGCCGATCGCTATGAAAAAGCCTGGATAATCCGAAGGGTCAAGGCGGCGGAGATTGGCATCATGGCGCTGGCCGCCGTTGCCTTGTGGTTTGGCTGGTACGAATTGCTGCTGGTGTTGTTGTTCTTGATGGGCGCGCAGTCCACCTTTTTCGGGCCGGTGAAATATTCCATCCTGCCCCGGGTGCTGGCAAGCGATGAACTGGTAGGTGGCAACGGGCTGGTCAGCATGGGCACCTTCGTGGCCATTCTTCTGGGCACCATTGCCGCCGGTGTTATCGCGGGTGCAGAGCAGGCCGCCCGTATTACCGCAGTGGCCGTGCTGGTGATGGCAGTGATGGGTTACCTGGCGGCGCGCAAGGTACCGGATACCCGGGATGAAGCACCGGAAGTGATGGTGCGCTTCCGGCCTTTGCTGGAAACCTGGCGGCTGATGGCCGTGGCCCGGGAACGCCCTAAAGTGTTAGGGGCGATCCTCGCCATTTCCTGGTTCTGGTTCCTGGGCGCGGCGTACCTGACCCAGTTTCCCAACTTTGCCAAAACCTGGCTGTCGGGTGATGAAACCGTGGTCACCTTGCTGCTGGCCATGTTCATTGTGGGTATCTCCGCAGGCTCCATGCTGTGCGAACGGCTGACCAAGCATCGTATAACCCTGGCACCGGTACCCTGGGGTGCCCTGGGCCTGACCTTGCTGGGCGTTGACCTGTTCTTTGCGATACCGGCCAATCCGCAGCCGTCCACCTGGCTCAGCCTGATGACGGAACCTGTGTATATCCGGGTGTTGCTGGACCTGGTGGGTATCGGCATCTGCGGTGGCCTGTTCATTGTGCCGCTGTATGCGTTTATCCAGTATGAAACCCCGGATCACAAGCGGGCCCGCATTATTGCTGCCCTGAATGTGATCAATTCCCTGTTCATGGTGGCCAGTGCCATTGCCGGTATCCTGGTGCTCGGGGTCTTTGACCTGGGAATCCCGACCTTTTTCCTGATTTTATCCCTGGTGAATGCGCTGGTGTGGGTAAGTGTGCTGGGGCTCCGGCGCCGTGCCGCCCAATCTGTGGATAATTAATGGGAAAAGCTACGGATAACCGTTGGATCGTTTTTTATAAATGCAATAATAACAGTAAGTTATAGTCGTAAAACCGGGTCTGAAAAGCCTTTGTAAATGTGGATAACTTTCTTGAAAACTTTTCTGAACTGCCGGCTACAAGCTTCTGAAAAACCGATAGTTTCGGTTTTTACCTAGATTAAAACCGGTCGCCGGCCCCGGGTTGCGCCCGGTTCCTCCACCTGGCGGCTTTCGGATACCCGAAGTTCTGGTTAAAATTTGCACATTCTGACTGTAATTTCCCGGGCGAGGCGTTATACTCGCCGCCCTGTTTTTTTCCCCGATTTCCGAGGTGTAGTGTGGAGTTTCCGACCCGTTTCGATGTCATAGTCATTGGTGGTGGCCATGCCGGTACTGAAGCCGCATTGGCGGCTGCACGCATGGGCTCGCAAACCCTGCTGCTGACCCACAACATTGAGACCCTGGGGCAGATGTCCTGCAACCCGGCCATCGGTGGCATCGGCAAGAGCCACCTGGTGAAGGAAATCGACGCCTTGGGCGGCGCCATGGCCCGGGCCACCGACCAGGCCGGCATCCAGTTCCGGGTGCTGAACAGCCGCAAGGGCCCGGCAGTGCGCGCCACCCGTGCCCAGGCTGACCGGATTCTGTACAAAGCGGCCATTCGCCATATGCTGGAAAACCAGCCCAACCTGACCCTGTTCCAGCAGGCCGCAGACGACCTGGTTGTGGAAAACGACCAGGTAGTGGGCGTGGTCACCCAGACCGGCATCCGCTTCAACGCCAGGACCGTGGTGCTGACCACCGGAACCTTCCTGGGCGGAGTTATCCACATCGGCATGCAGAACCATGCCGGCGGCCGTGCCGGTGATGCGCCGGCCAATGCCCTGGCCAGGCGCCTGCGGGAGTTGCCGTTCAACGTCGGCCGCCTGAAAACCGGTACACCGCCGCGTATTGACGCCCGCACCGTGGATTTCTCCGCGATGCAGCAGCAGTGGGGCGACGACCCCACCCCGGTGATGTCGTTTATCGGCAGCCGGGATGAGCACCCGGAGCAGATCTGCTGCTACGTGACCCGCACCACCGAAGAAACCCACGACATCATCCGTAGTGGTTTTGACCGCTCGCCCATGTTCGCCGGCAACATCGAAGGAGTGGGCCCGCGCTATTGCCCGTCCATCGAGGACAAGGTCAACCGCTTTGCCGATAAGGATTCGCACCAGATTTTCGTGGAGCCGGAAGGCCTGACCACCAACGAGCTGTACCCGAACGGCATTTCCACCAGCCTGCCGTTTGATATCCAGTTGAAAGCGGTGCGCTCCATTCCCGGATTCGAGAACGCCCACATCCTGCGCCCGGGTTATGCCATCGAGTATGACTACCTGAACCCGCAGGACCTGCGCCACACCCTGGAAACCAAGTTCATCCAGGGCCTGTACTTTGCCGGCCAGATCAATGGCACCACCGGTTATGAAGAAGCCGGCGCCCAGGGCTTGCTGGCGGGTATCAACGCTTCGCTGCGGGCTCAGGACAAAGACGAGTGGTACCCGCGCCGGGACGAAGCCTATCTGGGCGTGCTGGTGGACGACCTGATCACCATGGGCACCCAGGAGCCGTACCGCATGTTTACCAGCCGTGCTGAATACCGGCTGATCCTGCGCGAGGACAACGCCGACCTGCGCCTGACCGAAACCGGCCGCAAGCTGGGCCTGGTGGATGACGAGCGCTGGCAGAAGTTCAGTGACAAGTGCGAAGGCATTACCAGGGAGCGCAGCCGGCTGGAAAGCACCCGCATCCACCCGAACACCGAAGCGGGCGAGCGTGCCAACGGCTACCTGAAACAGCCGATGACCCGGGACCAGTCCCTGGCCGAGCTGCTGCGTCGTCCGGAAATTGTCTACGACCACATCGCCGACATCAGCGCCGGTCGGGCTGAAGACCCGAACGTGGCCGATCAGGTGGAAATCGAGATCAAGTACGAAGGTTACATCTCCCGCCAGACCGATGAGATCGAACGCCTGCGCAAGAACGAGAACACTGCGCTGCCGCTGGATCTCGACTACGACGTCATCGGCGGCCTGTCCAACGAGATCAAGCAGAAGCTCAAGGCCGTGCGCCCGGAAACCGTGGCCCAGGCGTCCCGTATCCAGGGCGTGACCCCGGCGGCGGTCAGCCAGATCCTGGTGCACCTGAAAAAGCGTGACCTGTTGAAAAAGCAGAGCGCCTGACATGAGTTATCCACAGGTATGGCAATGTCAGCTGCAGGACGGGCTGGCGCAGATGGGTATTACCCTCAGTGACAGCCAGCAGGCGCAGTTGCTGGCGTTTCTGGCCCTGCTGAACAAATGGAACAAGGCCTACAACCTGACCGCGGTGCGGGATGAGCGGGTGATGGTGTCGCGCCAGTTGCTCGACAGCCTGAGCATCCTGCCCTGGGTAACCACCGACCACCTGCTGGATGTTGGCGCCGGTGGCGGACTGCCCGGCATTCCCCTGGCCATCGTGTTTCCGGACAAGCGCTTTACCCTGCTCGACAGCAACGGCAAGAAAACCCGCTTCCTTAACCAGTGTGTGCTGGAGCTGGGGTTGACCAACGTTGACGTTATCCACGGCCGGGCGGAAGATTGCCAGCCGGAACAGCCTTTCAGCCAGATCAGCAGCCGTGCCTTTACCGCGCTGGAGAATCTGGTGGGCTGGTGTGGCAGCTTGCTGGCGAATGACGGCCAGTTCCTTGCCATGAAAGGTCTGTATCCGGATGATGAAGT
The DNA here is from genome assembly GCA_964446185.1 of uncultured Marinobacter sp. Taxonomy (GTDB): domain Bacteria; phylum Pseudomonadota; class Gammaproteobacteria; order Pseudomonadales; family Oleiphilaceae; genus Marinobacter. The sequence goes on from CAYUNQ010000013.1 coordinate 13,914, forward strand.
GGCTGCCCTTCCGGAAGGCTGGCAGGTAGAATCCAGTCATTCCCTGAAGGTACCCGGTGCAGACGGCGAACGGCATTTGCTGATCGTCACCCGGGCCGACCAATCCCGGTAACCCGAAACAGCAGGAGGCAAGGCATGGCGCGCGTGATTGCAGTGACCAATCAGAAAGGCGGTGTGGGCAAAACCACCACCTGCGTGAACCTTGCTGCCTCGCTTGCCGCCACCAAGCGCCGGGTACTGCTGGTGGATATGGACCCCCAGGGCAACGCCACCATGGGCAGCGGTGTCGACAAGAACACCCTGGAGCTGTCCGGCTACGACCTGCTGACCAAGCGCGCCACGGCTGCCGAAGTGATTGTCCGGGCGGAAGCGTCCGGCTTTGATATCCTGCCCGCCAACGGTGACCTCACCGCCGCTGAAGTGGAACTGATGAACGAGATCGGTCGCGAGCACCGGCTGCGCCTGAGCCTGGCCACGGTTTCCGGGAATTACGACTACATCCTGATCGACTGCCCGCCATCGCTGAACCTGCTGACCGTGAACTCCCTGTCGGCGGCGGATTCCGTGCTGATCCCCATGCAGTGTGAATACTATGCCCTGGAAGGCCTGGCGGCACTGATGAACACTGTAGAGCAGATCCGGGAAACGGTGAACCCGAACCTGGAGATCGAAGGTATCCTGCGCACCATGTACGACCCGCGCAACAGCCTGACCCTCGATGTCTCCAGCCAGCTGAGCGAATACTTCGGCGACAAGGTGTACCGGGCGGTTATCCCCCGTAACGTGCGCCTGGCCGAGGCCCCCAGCTACGGTATGCCGGCACTGGCCTACGACAAAACCTCCAAGGGCGCGGTCGCCTACCTGGCCCTGGCGGGTGAAATGGTTCGTCGCCACGGCTCAAAAAAGACATCGACCGCCGTTGCGGTGTAACATAGTTCGCCCTCAGGCGACCATGCATCCACCATTTCAACAGGAAGAATGACAAACACCATGGCGGCGAAGAAAAGAGGTTTGGGCGAACGGGGTTTGGGAGCACTGTTGCAGGGCTCGAAAGTAAACCTGAACCAGCCAGCGGCAGAGCGTGATGGCGAACTGCGGGACATTCCCGTAGACCTGATCCAGCGTGGCCGTTACCAGCCTCGCCGGGATATGGACCCGGCTGCGCTGCAGGAACTGGCAGACTCCATTCGCCAACAGGGTGTGATGCAACCGGTGGTGGTTCGTCCTATCGCCGAAGGCCGTTATGAGCTGATTGCCGGTGAACGTCGCTGGCGCGCCACCCAGCTGGCCGAACTCGACAGCATTCCCGCCATCATCCGCGATGTGCCGGATGAAGCCGCCATCGCCATGGCGCTGATCGAGAACATCCAGCGTGAAAACCTCAACCCGATTGAAGAAGCCTTCGCCCTTCAGCGCCTGCAGGAAGAATTTGGCCTGACCCAGGCCCAGGTGGCCGAGGCGGTGGGTAAATCCCGTACCACCATCACCAACCTGCTGCGGCTGATCGGCCTGACCGAAGACGTGCGCACCATGCTCGAACACGGCGATCTGGAAATGGGCCATGGCCGCGCCATGCTGACCTTACCCCCGGAACAGCAGATGCAGGTGGCCCGCCAGGTGGTGGCCAAGTCGCTTTCCGTGCGCCAGACCGAGGCCCTGGTACGCCGCATCCAGCAGGAAAAGCCCGCTGCGGAAGATTCCGGCAGCAAGGCACTGGACCCCAACATCCGGGCCCTGCAGGACGACCTGTCTGACCGGCTCGGTGCCCGGGTATCGATAGCGCACGGTAAGCGGGGCAAGGGCAAGGTGGTGATTGAATACAGTTCGCTGGATGAGCTGGACGGTATTCTGGGCCATATTCGCTGAGCTGTCCGGAATTCCTGAAAATCATCCTAAAGTATCCACTGGTGCTGTAAACACCACATCTGGGTGCCGCCCGGAGCCACTGACACAACCTGTGTAAAAACGGGCTTTTCAACGGGATGTGTTGGTTAAATTTTCGCCATTTTTTCCGTCGGGTTATGTTGAACCGCTACCGGTTAACACATATAATTCCGCGCGCTTGGAATGACAGCTGGTGATATGAGCCGTTCAATGAAAGCCATCACGTACGTGCCGCTGAAGCAGTGGCTGACCATAGAGATGGCCGCTCTCACCATTCTGAGCCTGTTGTGGTTGCTGGAAAGTCGTTTGGCCGGTTATTCCGCGTTTATCGGCGGTCTTATTTTTGTCATACCAAACGCTTACTTTGCTCACCGGACGTATCGGTATCAGGGTGCAAGGCAAATGCACCTGGCAGTCAGCAACATTTTCAGGGCAGAGAGCATCAAGCTTGCCCTTACCGCAGTGTTTTTTGCGGCCGTTTTCACTTTAATGGAGCCAGTACATGTACCGGCTCTGTTATTCACTTTTGCTGTGATGGTTGTGCTGGGTACGGCATTGCGCTGGCTCATCCGACCGCGACCACAGCGATGACTGGACGAGAGCAGTATGGCAGCTGATACCCCAGTAGAGTATATAAAACACCACCTTACCAACCTTACCTACGGCAAGCTTCCGGGAGGCTATGAGCGTGCGGATGGCAGCGTCGTGCAGGAGGCCACCTGGACCTTCGCACGCACCGGCCAGGAAGCCGCAGACATGGGCTTCATGGCGCTCCACGTCGATACCCTCGGCTGGTCTATCGCCATGGGTATCCTGTTCCTGGGCCTGTTCCGCTTTGTGGCCAACCGGGTCACCGACGGCGCACCGAGCGGACTGCAGAACCTGGTCGAAATAACCTTCGAATTCGTTCAGGGCATCGTGCGCGATGTTTTCCACGGCAAGAACCCGTTGATTGCCCCGCTGGCACTGACGATTTTTGTCTGGATCCTGCTGATGAACATCCTGAAGCTGATCCCGATCGACTATATTCCGTCTATCGCCCATGCGATGGGTCTTGAGTACTTCAAGATTGTTCCGACCACCGATCCCAATGGTACTTTCGGTATCTCCATCGGTGTGTTCCTGCTGATCCTGTTTTACAGTTTCAAGGTCAAGGGCGTGGGTGGTTTCAGTAAGGAACTGGCGTTTAACCCGTTCAATCACTGGATCATGATTCCGTTCAACCTGCTGCTGGAGATCCTGGCGCTGATCATCAAGCCCATCAGTCTGGCGCTGCGTCTGTTCGGTAACATGTACGCTGGTGAGGTTGTCTTTATCCTGATTGCACTGTTGCCCCTGTGGGTGCAGTGGACACTGAACGTGCCCTGGGCGATCTTCCACATTCTGGTGATCCCGCTTCAGGCCTTTATTTTTACCGTGCTGACTGTGGTTTACCTCAGCGCAGCACACGAAGATCACTGATAAACCCTTAAATACACAAACCCTTAACTATCTGAAAAACTGAGGAGTCTTCAATGGAAATGGTATTTATCGCAGCTGCGTTGATCATCGGTCTGGGTGCCCTGGGCGCTGGTATCGGTTTCGGTCTGCTGGGCGGCAAACTGCTCGAGTCCACTGCACGTCAGCCGGAAATGGCTAACCAGCTGCAAACCAAGGCATTCATCATGGCTGGTCTGCTTGACGCGGTTCCCATGATCGGTGTTGGTATCGCGATGTACCTGATCTTCGTTGTTGCTGGTTAATCAGCCGAGAATTGAGGGTGGCAGTGCCCGGCACTGTCACCGCATTCCGGACACCAGGACGCAACGAATAGCAAGAGGTATATTGCCGTGAATATAAACCTTACGTTGATAGGGCAATCAATTGCCTTCGCTATTTTCGTCTGGTTCTGCGTCAAGTATGTATGGCCGCCGATTACGGCTGCCATGGAAGCGCGCCAGAAGAAAATTGCAGACGGCCTCTCTGCCGCAGATCGGGCTTCCCTCGATCTGGAACTTGCGCAGGAAAAAGCCGCGAAAGAACTGCAGAAGGCAAAGGAAGAAGCTGCAGCCCTGATTGACCAGGCTAACAAGCGTGCCGCCCAGATCGTCGACGCCTCCAAGGACGACGCTCGCAAAGAAGGCGACAAGCTGATTGAGCAGGCCAGGGCAGAAATTCAACAGGAGCGTGTTCAGGCTCGCGACGCACTCAGAGCAGAAGTGGCAGCACTGGCTGTTGCGGGTGCCGAGAAGATTCTGGAAACCTCTGTAGACGCCAAAGCTCACAGCGAGATGCTGGAAAAGCTGGCCGCAGAACTCTAAAAGAGGGTCATCATGGCAGAACTTACAACGTTAGCCCGACCCTACGCGAAGGCCGTTTTTAAAGCCGCGCAGGACCAGAACGCCGTTGATCAGTGGGATCAGGCCCTGGCTTTCGCAGCTGTGGTTGCGGCTGACCAAGAGGTAAAGAACATCCTGGCCAACCCCGGCCTGTCTGAGCAACGCAAGGCGGAACTCTTCGCAGAGTGTTTTGAAGAGCCGCTGCCTGAAGCACTCAGAAACTTCCTGTTGATTCTTGCTGAAAACAAGCGTCTGGCCCTGTTGCCGGAGGTTTCTGCTTTATTCCGTTTGTACCGTGCAGACCTCGAGAAGTCTGTACGCCTGACAATCGATACCGCATTCGAGTTGTCGGCAGACGAACAGCAGAAACTGATCGACGCATTGTCCAAAAAGCTGGAGCGCAAGGTTGAGCTTGAAACCGCAGTGGATCAGTCCCTGATCGGCGGCGTGGTAGTACGTACAGGCGACCTGGTTATCGACGCTTCAGTTCGTGGCAAGCTGGCCAGAATGGCCAAGGCTCTGGGCTCCTGATTTCAGCACAAGGTTTGAGGACAAAGGCATGCAGCAACTGAATCCATCCGAGATCAGTGACATCATCAAGAAGAGAATCGAGAACCTCGACATCTCTTCCGAAGCAAAGAACGAAGGTACGATCCTGTCTGTTTCTGACGGTATCGTGCTGATTCATGGTCTGGCCGACGTTATGTACGGCGAGATGATTGAATTTGCCAACGGCACTTACGGCATGGCTCTGAACCTGGAGCGTGATTCTGTGGGTGCGGTTGTTCTGGGTGACTACGAAGGTCTGGCTGAAGGCCAGAAGGTACGTTGTACCGGTCGTATCCTGGAAGTACCGGTTGGTAACGAACTGCTGGGCCGTGTTGTAGACGGTCTGGGTAACCCGATCGACGGCAAGGGCGAGCTGGGCAACACCCTGACCTCCCCGGTCGAGAAGGTTGCACCGGGCGTAATCGCTCGTCAGTCCGTAGATGAGCCGGTTCAGACGGGCCTGAAAGCCATCGATACCATGGTTCCCATCGGTCGTGGCCAGCGTGAGCTGATCATCGGTGACCGTCAGATCGGTAAGACTGCGGTAGCGATCGACGCGATCATTAACCAGAAGCACACCGGCATCAAGTGTATCTACGTTGCCGTTGGCCAGAAGCAGTCTTCCATTGCCGCCGTAGTGCGCAAGCTGGAAGAGCACGGCGCCATGGACCACACCATCGTGGTTGCTGCCGGTGCCGCCGATCCGGCCGCCATGCAGTTCCTGGCTCCGTACTCCGGTACCTCCATGGGTGAGTTCTTCCGTGACCGCGGTGAAGACGCCCTGATCGTATACGATGACCTGTCCAAGCAGGCCGTTGCCTACCGTCAGATCTCCCTGCTGCTGCGTCGTCCGCCAGGACGTGAAGCCTACCCGGGTGACGTTTTCTATCTGCACTCCCGTCTGCTGGAGCGCGCTTCCCGCGTAAACGCTGACTACGTTGAGCAGTTCACCAACGGTGAAGTGAAAGGCAAGACCGGTTCCCTGACCGCACTGCCGATCATCGAAACCCAGGCTGGTGACGTTTCTGCCTTCGTACCGACCAACGTAATCTCCATTACCGATGGTCAGATCTTCCTGGAAACCAACCTGTTCAACTCCGGTATCCGTCCGGCCATGAACGCCGGTATCTCCGTATCCCGGGTAGGTGGTGCAGCCCAGACCAAGATCATGAAGAAGCTCGGCGGTAACATCCGTCTGGCCCTGGCCCAGTACCGGGAACTGGCGGCGTTCGCCCAGTTTGCTTCCGACCTCGACGAAGCAACCCGTAAGCAGCTGGAGCATGGTCAGCGCGTGACCGAGCTGATGAAGCAGAACCAGTACAGCCCGATGACCGTTGCGGAAATGGGCACTTCACTGTTCGCAGCCAACGAAGGCTTCCTGGACGATGTTGAAGTAAACAAGGTTGTGAAGTTCGAAGCACAGCTGCTGGACTGGATGCGTTCCGAGCAGAAAGAGCTTCTGGACAAGATCGGCCCTGAAGGTAACTTCAATGACGACATCGCTGCCGGCCTGAAAGCTGCTCTGGAGAAATTCAAGACCACTCAGAGCTGGTAAATCCACCGGGCCCGCCATTGTGCGGGCTTGCTGGTCCCTTTGAGTGTCTAACTTGAAAAGGCAGTGACTTATGGCCGTCGGAAAAGAAATACGTAACCAGATCGGAAGCATCAAGAGCACGCAGAAGATCACTTCCGCCATGGAAATGGTGGCGGCAAGTAAAATGCGTAAGGCTCAGGATCGGATGCGGGCAACCCGTCCGTATGCCGAAAAGATGCGTCAGGTAATCGGACACATTGCTAAGTCCAACAAGGATTACCGTCATCCGTTCATGCAGGAGCGCGAGGTCAAGCGGGTAGGCTACATTGTAGTGTCCTCTGACCGCGGCCTGTGTGGTGGCCTGAACACCAATGCGTTCAAGCTGCTCGTGCGCGAAATGCGTGAATGGAAAGAGAAAGGTATTGAGACTGATATCTGTGCCATTGGCCAGAAAGGCGCATCCTTTTTCCGCAGCTATGGCGGAAACGTGGTTGCAGCCCTGACCCACATGGGCGACAACCCGAGTGCGGACAAGCTGATTGGCAGTGTCAAGGTGATGCTGGATTCGTTCGAGGCAGGCAAGATCGACCGCCTGTTCCTGATCAGTAACGAGTTCGTCAACACCATGACCCAGAGCCCGAAGTCAGAGCAGTTGTTGCCTCTGCCGGAAGG
>CAYUNQ010000014.1:0-16861 GCA_964446185.1 uncultured Marinobacter sp.
GGTTCACCCTTGCGCTGCAACTCTGTCATCGTGCGGCCTGTCGCAGCCATCACCAGACCGGTTTCGAGGGTGTCGCCATTACTGAGATTAACCTGGTAGTGGTCGTCTCTGGACTCAACTGAGTTGATGGTTACGCCAAAACGCAGATCCACGCCTTTCTTGCGCATTTCCGTTTCGGTAAAGCGACGAACGTCGCCGTCGAAACCGCGCAGGAACAGGTCGCCCCGGTACAGCAGTGTGGTTTCCACGCCCAGCCCCGCCAGAATACCGGCAAACTCCACGGCAATATAGCCACCGCCCCAAATGACCGCCTGTCGCGGCAGCTGAGGCAGGTAAAACATGTCGTTGGAGGTGAGCAGGTATTCTTTACCGGGGATGTCGGGCACCACCGGCCAGCTACCCGTGGCTACGGTGATGTGTTTTGCGCTGTAGGTCTTGTCACCGACGGCAACCGTGTTGGGGCCCTGCAGGCTGGCCGTACCGTTAATAATTTCAACACCGGCGCTTTCCAGCAACCGGCCATAAATACCGTTTAGCCGTTCGATTTCAGCATTCTTGTTGGCCACCAGGGTTGGCCAGTCGAAGCTTACGTCGTCTGTCGGGATGTTCCACCCGTAGCCGGCCGCATCTTCCAACTCGTCCCTGACGTGTGCCCCGTATACAAACAGCTTTTTGGGAACACAGCCAATATTTACACAGGTTCCGCCCAAGTGGCGGGATTCCACCACCGCTACCCGAGCGCCCCGCTGGGCCGACATTCTTGCCAACCGCACGCCGCCGGAACCGGCGCCAATCACTATCAGGTCAAAATCATGGCTGTCAGACACTGTAACTCCCGTTCTACATCGTGAATCTGTATCGGATACTACCAGTTATCAGCCAATCATATCGCAAGAGTCAGCCTTACGGACACAGTTCCTGGCTCATTGCCGCGATCCATGGCAGCCTGGTCAATGATCACACCATGGTTGCCGTTCATCCGCTCCAGCCAGGCCGCCACTTCAGCGAAAGGAACACCTTCAAGCCAGACCCTAATGGCAGCGTCGCCACTAGGCTCAAACCTCTGTAACGCCAGCCCTGCTTCACCCGCAGAGCGGGTAACCAGTGTCATCAACTCCCGGCCACTTTCCGGCTTATCGACGTTCGCTGAGCCACTGTCCGGCGAGCCGGCGGAGCCTAGCCGTTTGATGGTCGCTTCATTAGCCTGCATCCAGGCCAGCAGCTCGCCGGCGTTTTCACGGCTTGCCTGTGCTTTGTCATTGAAGGCTGATGCCGGTGCCCAGACGGCGAAGTACAGCACCGCCAGCAATACCGCAATCACCAGAAAAATCAGGGCTTGCTGGTCCCTGGATGGCAGCTGGTCATACTTTGCAATCATCTTACCGACCGCTGGCTGATCCTTGATTTTTGACCACATGCTCTTAACCTCCGGAAACAGTCAACCGGCCACGGGCGCCGGTAGATTCATTCACTACCGAGCCAATCTGGGCTTGCAGCCCCTGATTGGCCAGCCCGTTACGCAAACGACTCAGACGGTCGTAGTTATCGGCGCGAATATCCACCACCAATTCGCCACGGTTTCGGCTGTAGTTGATGGAATTGAAGGTGATAGCACTGGAGTTGGGTACACGGCTGTACTGGTCGCCGGTGAACTTCATCAGGGTAATAAAATCCACATCCTGACCGGTGGAGCCGGCAACCCGAAGCTGGCCCTCAATCACCCGGCGAACATTGCCTGCATGGGTGCGGCGGTCTGCGGGGAAAGCTTGCCTGTAAACCGCCATAGCCTGTCCCTGCAGTTCTTCCGCCTGTTGCTGGTGATAGAACCCCATTCCGATTTCCAGGGCAATCTGAACCGCAAACCACACGGCTGCCACCGCGATCAGGGGTTTCCATGGCTTGAGCGGGCTAGCTCCGGCCGCTTTTACAGAAAACACTCCCTGACACAGATTGACCGGCTCGCAAAGATGGTGATGGTGAGCCCAGGCCAGCAGCTCCAGAACGGAAAACTCCAGGGGTTTTTGCTGCACATGCAACCGACCGCTGCTTGCGGAGAGTTCGCTGATGGCCGCCTGCCAGTTCTCCAGGACCGCCTCGGTGCCATACAGTTGTACCGGTATCTCTGCCACCACCTCCTCTTCTGAGGGGGTGGCCATGGTCATGGCGAACAGTGACAGGTTATCAGCTTGCATGCGCAACCACTCCCCCCGATGGCTGCGCAGCATGACCGCTTCGCCATCCAGGCACAGACTCCAGCCCGCCTCGGTTGCCGGCAGCAATGCAGCATCCGGATATATGGCGTCCAGGCGCACGTGTTGCCAGCCACTGAACATCTGTTGCCAGCGGGCCATCTGCAGATTGTCTATGGCGGCCACGTGATAACCGTCAGGGGTGTGGCGGCCAAGGGCCAGGTGAACCGTTTCGATATCCTGGGCGACCTGCTCTTCCACCGCAAATGGCAGTGCCTGCTGGATAAACCGGCTCTGTTTGGCGGGAATGTCTGCCAGGCAGAAGGTGGTCTCATCGCCAGGAATAAGGCCAATCAGGATCACCTTCTCCAGGGCGTTCTGCGCCAGGGTCTGCTCGATGTGTTCGCGCGGGTGGCCAGCACCATGGGCCTGGGTATCACCACTGGCATCCTGCAAAACCCAGTCATAAAACTGGGCTTCCGGATTCTGCTCCGGATCCGCAAACGGCGGTAACGGCCGAACGTATAGGCGATAAGACATGGTTATCCTTCTGAGAACGTAAAGGGTTCTTTTGTAATTCGGTTTTTCTGTCCGGTATCCCTGTGAACGATCCGGACTTCACCCTCGGGATTGCGAAACACCGTACTGACCATATTAACGACACGATTATCGTAGGTAATCCGTGATACAACTTCAAAAAAACGCGTTTGCAGGGTAAGGCCCGCCGGCTTCAAGCCGAGGCCCGAGAACTCGGGCAGCGCCAGAAAATTCTGGAGATCCTCAAAGCGCTCTTCTTCCCGCTGGGCAACAATGGACTGGGCCTGGGCCTCGCTAAGATCATTGTGCAGCGACATCAGAACCGGCACCGTAGCCGAGTTCACATTGATACCAATTCCGCTGACCGGAACCGCTGTCACATGGGGCCTTAATGCCACATAGATTTCTTCGGTCATACCCTCGATCAGCCGCAGTTCGGTGATGGACACAAAGGGCTGGTTGGCGGCCCGGAACGGCTGCTCAGCCATCAGGTACTGGCCGTCTTCGGCACCGTAGGGACTGATGGTCTGGTCGTCGGCATCGATCCAGTCGATCAGGGTGTCTACCGACAGACCGGTAATGCCCAGTGCGATGAACAGACGGGTCAAGCGGTCTTTGGTCAGCGGGTCCACCTGCCCGTTGGCGGTTACCAGATCGTTCAGGTTGATCCGGCCACCCAAATCATCAATCTGCACTTCCGCCACACCATTTTCATCCAACGGGAGGATCGCTGCGTTCATGGCCCAGAACTCGTCCGGGCTGTCGACCATCAGGCCGCCTTCCCGGTCTTCCTCGAAATCCCTGACCAGTATGCGGCGGGCGAACTCCTCTGCCCCTAGCGCAATGTTATAGCCCTGTTGCTGGGCCAGGTAATGGCCCGCCTTGAACACCCGCAGGCTCTGCTGACGGGTCATGCCAGACGCGAGCAACACCACCAGCGCCATGGCCAGCAGCACCATGATCAGCGCCACACCTTTCTGGTTCCGGGGCCGGGCAAGCATCAGGTTCCACCTCCCGGCTGGCCGGCCGTTTGTTCGTCGGCTTCTTCTTCGTCTGTGTCGGATTCCCGGGCTTCGAGTTGCTGGTTCACCACGCCCTGGGCCTGTTGAGGGTCGAAGTCTGGCAGAGTGAAGGTTCTGACCAGCTCGCCAAAGCGTTCGTGCTCCAGCGTAACTTCCAGACCACGGGGTAACGGAATATTCGGGCGGGCACCCGGTGAAAGGCTCGCCAGGGCTTCATCATCCGGCCAGTGATCATGCCGGTTACCGTCTTCATCAATAAAGCGGATTTCAAAGTCTGTGACGTTTTCAAGCAGCAACAGATCCCGGCTGGAATCCTCCTGCCCTTCATCCAGAACCGGCCAGTAGCGCCTGCGCAGTTCGCTCCCGGTAAACTCCCAGGCCGCCCGCTGCAGGCTGCTGCGCCTTAGCCCCAGTGGGTTGCGCCAGCCCTGCCGGGTAATCATCAGGGCGAAGGCGTCATCCCGGGTGGTAAATGCCGGCAGGAAGTCGCCGTACACATCCCGTACCGGGCGGTTAACCACCTGGGTTATATCCCGCTCCAGCAACAGCATGGTTTTCTGCAAGGCGTCGAACTGGTCGGCGATCTCATTCACCCGGTCCCGGGAGTTCACCACGCCACTGACTACCTGCCAGACGCCAATGCCAATCACCGCGGTAATGGTTACGGCGATCAGCACTTCCATCAGGGTGAAGCCTTGCTGGTGCAGGTATAACGGGCGTTTAACCGGCATCATTTCTCCCCCAGAAACGCGGAGAGCGTGTGCACGGAAAACGGTTCAGACTGACCATCCGGGTATTTGGCTACGGTGACTTCAACCCGGCGCATGGTGGGCTCCGCGGTGCCCTGTACCACCGTGGTTACCCGCCAGCGGTAGTTGCCGTAATCGGTATCATCGGAGTTGTCAGAAATATCGGGCAGGTCTTGCTGGAGCCGGAGTTCATTTACACGGTTCTCCGCCAGCCAGCCGGCCAGGGTTTTATCCCGCACCCGCTCAAAGCTTCCGATGTGATTACTGCCAACTTCGGCCGCAGCGGTGGCAATCAGACCGAATACCAGCAAGGCTATCAGCACTTCCAGCAGGGTAAAGCCGCGAACCCGGTTCATTATTCGCCTTCCCCGGCACCGGGTTGCCGCCATTCAAGCGGAGATACGCCGTCTGAGACGATAACATGCATGTTGTCGGTATCGCGGCCCAGGGTGAATTCGATTTCAAACGGCGTAGATTCACCGCTGGAGAAAAATACCAGGTCCGGCCGCAATTCGTCTTCGGCACTGGTCAGGCGCGGCGCATCACTCTCCACGTAGCGGGTCACCGTGAGCCATTCCGGCAGAGTGCGCTTACGGTACATGCGCTCGACGGGTGGCTTCCATTCTCCGGAGTCGTCCTGGAAGGCAACAAAGCGGTAGCCGTCGTCTTCAAACAACAGCCCGAGTTCGAGGTTGTTCAGAACCGCCTGCTCCGAGGCGGTCTGCATCATCAGGTACAGCTCTCTTACCTGGTTTTCAAGCTCGCGCTGCTGGGAGCTGCCCGCCATGTTGAACACGGCCAGTGCCGCCAGCAGCCCGACGATAATCAGGACAACCAGTATTTCGATCAGCGTGAAGCCGCTATGGTTCGCCCTGTTGCGCACAATCGCTTACTTCCCGGTTTTCCAGGCACTGATGTCGGCCGCATCGCCCTCACCGCCTTCCTGGCCATCTGAACCATAGGAGTAGAGGTCGTACGGCCCCTCGGTTCCCGGGCTTACGTACTGGTACTGGTTACCCCAGGGATCTTCCGGAACCGTCTTCAGGTAGCCGTCGGCGTTCCAGTTTCTGGGCTCCGGTGTGCCACTGGGTTTACGTACCAGGGCTTCCAGCCCCTGCTGGGTAGAGGGGTAATGGCTATTGTCGAGCCGGTACAGGTCCAGTGCATTGGCAATATTGCTCAACTGGGTTTCTGCGACGGTCACCTTGGCCTGGTCACTACGGCCCATGATGTTAGGGGCCACGACGGCCACCAGCAGGCCCAAAATGACCATAACCACCATGATTTCAATCAGGGTGAAACCCCGGCTGCGTGCGATGTTGGCGTTCTGGATGTTTCTCATAGTTTCACTCATGTCAGACCTGTGTTTTCCCGTTTACTTCTTTGTGGTGCGCCTCTCAGCCCACCAGGTTGCTCATGTTCAGAATCGGCAGCATGATGGCCAATACAATAATCAGAACCACCACGCCCATCACCAGCAGCATCAATGGCTCGAACAACCCGACAATCGCCGCAATCTTCGATTGCAGGGTATTTTCCTGCATCCGCGCCGTGCGCTCCAACATGCTGTCGAGTTCACCGCTGGCCTCACCACTGGCAATCATGTGCAACATCATGGGCGGGAAATAGCCGGTCTGATCCAGCGAACGGTGTAACGAGCCACCCTCGCTGACCTTTCGGGCCGCTTCCCGCAGCTCCTGGCGCAGGTAATCGTTGGATAACACCTCGCCGGCGATTTTCATGGCCTCGACCAGTGGTACACCGCTGGTGGTCAGAATACTGAGGGTGCTGGCGTATCGGGCGGTATTCACCCCCCGGACCATGCCGGAAAACAAGGGCAAATGCAGAAGCTGCTTGTGGAACTTCATCCGGAATCCGGGTTTGGTAAGCGCAGCCCGGAAGCCGATGCCGCAAGCAACCAGCAGTATCAGAAGATAGACACCATAAGAGCCGAGAAATTCCGAAGCCGCGAGCATGGCCATGGTAAGACCGGGCAGATCCTGGCCCTGCTTCAGGAATACTTCGATGATGTCGGGTACCACGTAGGTGAGCAGGAACACCACTATGGCAATGGCCACCACACTCAGAATGATGGGATAGATAGCCGCCAGCTGGATTTTCTGCCGGGCTTCCTGGCGGCTTTCGGTGTAATCCGCCAACCGGTTCAGAACCAGGTCCAGGTGCCCTGCGTGTTCGCCGGCGGCCACGGTGGAGCGGTACAGCCGGGGAAAGGCCCGGGGGAATTCACCAAAACTGTCTGCCAGCGTGTAACCTTCCATGACCTTGGCCCGGATCGCGATCAGCATGCTGCGTATGCGCGGCCTGGTGGATTGCTGGGCCGTCGCGCTCAGGGCCTGCTCGATGGGAATGCCTGACTGGATCAGCGTTGCCAGCTGACGGGTAATCAGAGCCAGGTCTGCGGCACTCAGGGAGCCACGACTACTGAGGGGATTACTTCGGGCCTGTTTCTCGACCGCAGGTGTTACCGCCAGTGGTATAAGCCCCTTTTCCCGTAATTGCTGGCGCACGGCCCGAGGAGCATCGGCCTCTACCACGCCCTGCTTTTGTTTACCCCGCTGGTCCAGTGCCTTGTATTCGTATGCTGGCATGGATCACTGGCTCCGGTGGGTTACGCGCAGGACTTCTTCCACTGTGGTCACGCCTTCAAGAATTTTCTTCACCCCGTCGGCATGGATGCTGGGGCTGTGCCGGCGGGCTTCACGCTCAAGATCCAGCTCCCCTGCCCGCTTGTGTATCTGAGCGCTGATCTCTTCCGTGATTTCCACCACTTCATAGATACCAATACGCCCCCGGTAGCCCAACTGGTTGCAGTGTTCACATCCCTTGGGCCGGAAAATAGTCGGCGGGTTCGCCGGGTCCTGCTGCAGGAATTCGCAATGTTCTTCGGTGGGAATGTAGGGTTCCCTGCAGTGGGTACACAACACCCGCACCAGTCGCTGGGCCACAATGCCCACCAGACTTGAGGAAATCAGGAAGGGTTCGATGCCCATGTCCATCAGTCGGGTAATGGCACCCACAGCGGTGTTGGTGTGCAGTGTTGAGAGCACCAGGTGACCGGTCAAACTTGCCTGTACAGCAATTTCTGCCGTTTCAAGGTCCCGGATCTCACCAATCATCACCACATCCGGATCCTGGCGCAGGATGGCCCGCAAACCACGGGCGAAGGTCATATCAACCTTGGTGTTCACCTGGGTCTGGCCGATGCCCGGAAGGTTGTATTCGATCGGGTCTTCAACCGTCAGGATATTGCGGCTGCGATCGTTGATTTCCTGCAGCGAGGCATACAGCGTGGTGGATTTACCGGAACCCGTCGGTCCGGTAACCAGCATGATGCCGTATGGCCGGTGAATCAGTTTGCGCAGAACCTTGAGGTCTTCTCCGGCCATGCCAAGGGATTCCAGGCGAATAGTGCCTGCTTGCTTGTCGAGCAGTCGCAATACCACTCGCTCACCGCTCGACGAAGGCATGGTGGACACCCGGATGTCCACCTCTCGACCGGCTACCCGGAGGGCGATGCGGCCGTCCTGGGGTACCCGCTTTTCAGCGATGTCGAGCTTGGCCATAACCTTGATACGGGATACCAGCAGCGGCGCCAGGGCCCGCTTGGGCTGCACAACTTCGCGTAGTACGCCATCGATGCGAAAACGCACCACCAGCTGTTTTTCATAGGTTTCGATATGGACATCCGAGGCGTTGGTTTTAACCGCTTCGGTCAGAATGGCGTTGATCAGCCGGATAATCGGTGCGTCGTCTTCCTGCTCCAGCAGGTCTTCGGTCTCGGGCACGGAATCCGCCAGCGAGGCCAGGTCCATGTCATCACCGATGCCTTCTACCATCTGCATGGCTTCGGCAGAATCGTTCTGATAGGCAGCGTTCAGTGCCTGATCAAAGCGGCCGGCTTCAATGGTGGTAAAGCGCGCCCGGCCACCGCTGATCCGATTGGCCTCGGCCAGTGCAGTGTGGGAGGCGCCCGGCTTTACAAGAATAACCGCCTCGCCACTCTCATTACGGGTGAGGATGACCCCGTTACGCTTGGCAAAGGTAAAGGGAAGTCGGCCCAGCGGAGCATCCTGCGGCTGAATTTCAGTCTCGGTGGTCAAGCTTTTCCTCGTTTAATCCGTCAGGTCACTGTTTGTTGTTGTGGCCAGGCGCAGAGCACCGGTGGCGTTGCCCGAAAAGGTACCACAGGAATGGGAACCACTGAACAACTCTGTGCACTATACTGCCACTAAGACATTGCAGTCTGATAACCTGTGGGCTTTTTAGGATTTCCGACTTTTATCGCAATCAGGAACGCCGATGTTCGCACTTGACCGAAGGATCCCACTATTTCTTGCGCTCGCCGCAGCGCTGAGCATGATCGCGCTCACCGGCTGGCAAGGTTATCGGTTCTGGCAATCTGAAACCAACCAGGCCACGCGTGTAGCCCAACCCGCCACGAGCCAGGAGCGCACCGGCCCGGCAGTGCCGGAGGTCGGCCTTGCCAACTTTGCCTTGTTTGGTGCCCGCAGCGAAGGCGACGGGCCGGCGATAACCGATACCGAAAACCTTCCGGAAACCAATTTGCGGTTATCGTTACGCGGTGTACTGGCAGCCGATGGCGATTTCCCGGGTAGCGCGCTGGTTGAAGACGACAAAAACAATACCGAGGCGTATCTGGTGGGCGACGAGCTGCCAGGTAACGCCAAATTGCGCACGGTATTTGCCAACCGTGTTGTGATCGAGCGGGCGGGCAAGCTGGAAAATCTCTACTTCCCCGAGAACGAAGACCGCTCCCGTTTTGAAATCACCAGCACAGATCAGCCCGAGTCCAGCGTACAACCCCAGCCGGTTCAGCAAACCACCCCTCGCCCGACTGCCACTGCTACTGCTAGCTCTGCCAATGACCAGCAACGAAGAGAAGAAATCCGCCAGCGGCTGGAACAGTTACGACAGCGCCTGCAAAACAACAACTGAGGCCAGCCATGGTAGCGGCAAGCTTTCGTATTGTTCGCCGCTCCCTGCTGTTGCCGCTGATATTCTGCGCTTCACTGGTAAGCGCCATCGAACTCAGCGACCGTTTAATGGAGTACGTGCTGCAGGAATTTGGCCTGGAGGCACAACAGCGATTACAGGACTGGCAACGGCTGCACGGCTTGGCTAGCAACGCCCCCACCGATCGCAAGCTGCATCTGGTCAACTCCTTTTTCAACCGGGCCGAGTTTGTCAGTGATCTGAGCCACTGGGGCGTGGAAGACTACTGGGCGACTCCCGTGGAGTTGCTCACCACCAATGGGGGCGACTGTGAAGATTTCTCCATCGCCAAGTATCTGACCCTGCGCGCCATGGGTGTACCCGATGAAGAGCTGCGCATTATCTATGTTAAAGCCCTGGAGCTGAATCAGGCCCACATGGTACTGGCCTGGTATAAAACCCCCGATTCTGACCCACTTGTGCTGGACAACCTGATCAATCAGATAAAGCCTGCCTCTCAACGCACGGATCTTGAACCCGTTTACAGCTTTAACGGTGAAGGGCTCTGGATGAACCAGCAGTCGGGCGTACGCAAGCGGGTAGGCGACGCCGAAAGACTCGAGCACTGGCGCAAACTGAACGAACGCCTGGAAGAAGAACGCCGGCCTTAGGCCGGGTTTCCGCCCGGTTCCCATCCCCCACCCAGCGCCTTGTACAGATCCACGGCAGCAATCAGCCGGTTCAGTCGCACCTGACTCAGCTGCTGCCGGGCATCAAAGACACTGCGCTGGCTCTCGAGCAGAGTGAGCAGGTCGTCAGCTCCCTCCCGATACCGGATCTCCGTCAACCGAAGCGTTTCTTCTGCCTGCTCCAGAATGGTTTGCAGACGCTCCTCCTGCCCCAGATACAGCGCCTCGCGATCCAGGGCATCACCCACTTCCTGGAAGGCCGTTAACAGACTGGCCCGGTAGTTTTCCAGCAGGGCGATCCGGCGGGATTCGGAAATCTCCACGGTATTGCGGCGTTGCCCGCCGTCAAACAGGGTCTGGCTGAGGCCCACAAGAGCACTGGCAGTACGAACCGGATCAGACAGGCTGAAGAAGCTGTCTGTGGACAGGCGCACAGCTCCACTCAGGGACACCGATGGAAGCAGGGCGGTCCGCGCCTGCTCGATGTTGGCAGTGGCAGCCGTCAGGCGCGCTTCCTCTGCGGCAAGGTCCGGCCTGCGGGTGACGATACTGGCCGGCGTTTGAGGATCGATGGCCGGCACAGAAACGCTTAACAGCGCGGCTTCCGGTGCAGCCTCGGTAAACGGGTAGTCGCCAGTCAACAAGTGCAGCGCCGCCAGCCGCTGCCGGGCCTGGTATTCCAGGGGCGGCACGGCATTTCTGAGGTTCAGTACCGCGGTCTGCTGGCGGGATAATTCAGAACGATCCGCCGCTCCGTTTCGATAGCGAGCTTCAACCAGTTTCAGGGTCTGTTCTCCCAGCTCCCGGTTCCTGCGGGCTACTTCTACCCGTTGCTGCAATTCCTGCCACTCGAACCAGGTACTGGCCACGGAAGCGGCTAGCGTGATCCGGGCCGCATCGTAGTCGTAACGGGTAGCTTCGAAGTCCGCCAGGGCCGCAGTTTCCGCCGCCGACAAGCGGCCCCAAAGATCAATTTCATAGTCGACCGACAGCCCCAGGCTGGTGGAACCGCCGGTTGCCCTATCCTGCCCTGATGCCTGGCTGGTCTGTTTACCGGCACTGCCGGAGGCACCGACCGATGGCAATAGCGCGGCGCCAGCATTACGAAGCTGCAGGTCCGCCTGGATAACAGCCTGAGCCGTCGCCGCAAGGCCTGGGTTGTTGTCAAAGGCACGGGTAATCAACCGATTCAGCTGTTCATCTCCGAAAGCCTGCCACCAGGCGGCATCTACCGTTTCTCCGGTGCTGGTCTCCTGATGCCATTGCGCGGGCGGCGTTACCGGGAGCTCAACAGGCTGAGGCTGAAAACCGGCGCAACCTGCCAGCAGCAACGCAGATAATAATGGTGTTGTACGAAGGATCATGGCGTTACTCCGAGGCCAGCGCATGAACAGGGTCGAGCCGCGCAGCTTTGCGAGCCGGCAGAAAACCGAAAATAAGACCGGTCGCAAAGGCACAGCTGAAGGCCAGCACCATAGGCAGTACGGTCATATGCACAGGGGTACCTAAGGTCCCGATCAGCTGGGTGGCAGCTACTCCGAGCCCTACCCCAATCAGGCCGCCGATGGCTGAAACCAGCCAGGCTTCGGTCAGGAACTGTTGCAGAATGTTCCAGGCACGGGCCCCGGTGGCCATGCGGATGCCAATTTCCCGGGTGCGCTCCGTCACGCTTACCAGCATGATATTCATTACCCCGATGCCCCCCACCAGCAAAGAGATGGCGGCAATGGAACCCAACAGCCAGGTCAGCGTGTTCTGGGTTTCGGAAATGGTATCGATCAGCGACGCCATGTTGCGGATGGTGAAGTCTTCAACACCGCCATGGCGGGCCAGTAAAGTATCGTGGATGATGGCTTCGATCTCGGCCATTCGTCCGAGATCCGCCACCGCCACGGTGATGTTGCGCAGATGGGTTTGCCCGAAGATCCGCAAGCTGCCGGTGGTATAGGGCACAAAAACCACTTCGTCCTGATCCTGCCCCATCGGTGACGCGCCTTTTCCCGTCATTACACCGATAACCTGGAACAGTACGTTGTTCACCATCAGGTGTTTGCCCAGCGGGCTTTCATCCGGAAACAGCGCCTCGGCAGTGGATTTTCCCAGCACGGCAACAGCGGCATAGTTGGCTTCATCCTGCTCGCTGAAAAAGGTGCCTTCGGCAACGGGCCATTGCCGTGCCACCGGGAACTGGAACGAGGTCGCATTGATTTCGGCCTGGTGGTCCCGGTTTGAGTAGCGCAAGGTCTGGCCGCCGGTAAGTTCAGGTATTGCTGCAAGAACACCTTCTATCTCATTGATTGCCCGATAGTCATCAGCCACCAGAGTCGTCACCGACCAACGCCCTCCCCGCTGGTCTGGCCCGCCGGGGCGCACCAGCAGCAAGTCACTGCCCATGGTGCTGATTCGGTCGACGACATCTTTCTTGGCGCCTTCACCAATCGCTAGCATGGTAATCACCGAGGCCACGCCGATCACGATACCGAGCAAGGTGAGCGCGGTGCGGAACAGGTTGCTGCGCAGTGACCGCAGGGCACTTTTCAGGGCCTCCTGCCAATCGCTCAGTACCGCGCCGTTGCGGATATCAGCCGATTTCGCCGGCTCGGTTCTGACGCTGGTTTCCGCACCGGTATCCCGCACCACTTCGCCATCTGCAATATGAATCTGGCGCCGGGCCACATCGGCCACGTCCTGGTCGTGGGTAATCAGGATAACCGTGTGGCCCTGGGCGGACAGGTCTGTCAGCAACCGGATCACTTCCTGGCTGCTTTTGCTGTCGAGCGCACCGGTGGGCTCATCGGCAAAGATAATCTGGCCACCGTTCATCAGCGCCCGGGCAATGGATACCCGTTGCTGCTGGCCGGTGGGTCAGGCGCTCCCCCAGCCCGAGCTCAGTCAGTAGCTGCTCTGCCCGCTGGTGCCGCGCGGTCGGGGCCATTCCAGCATAAATGGCGGGTATTTCGACATTTTCCCTGGCCGTCATGCCAGGAAGGAGGTTGTAGCTCTGAAACACGAAGCCGAAGGCTTCCCGGCGTAACAAGGCCAGCTCATCCCGACTGAGCGCCGATACATCACGGCCGTCAAACCAGTATTCACCGGAGCTTGGCTGGTCCAGGCAGCCGAGAATGTTCATCAGGGTGGATTTGCCCGAACCCGATGGCCCCATAATGGCCACGAACTCCCCCGGGTAGATCTTCAGGTCGATGCCTTTCAATACCGGCACCGCCAGGTCGCCCTCGCCAAACGACCGGCGAATACCCTTCAGTTCAATCACCGGCGTTGAGATTGTCATCTCAGGACACCCCGGAACGCTGCTCCGCCTGAGCTACCCGCGCGCGGCTCCCGCGGCACCAACACCACCTGCTGGCCCTCTTCAAGGCCCGAAACCACTTCGGTATAAACCCGGTTACTGATGCCGGTGGCTATCTCCCGGGGTTGTGGCTTGCCGGAGCTATCGAGCACTTGCACCCTGCTGCCTTGCACGGCACTAGCCGGCACCCTCAAGACATCCAGAGCCTCTTTTTCTATAAAGAACACCTGAGCCGTCATATTAGGCAGCAGCGTGCCCTGCCGGTTATCTGCCTCGAACAGCGCGTTATAGAGAACCACGTTGTTGGTCACTTCCGGTGTCGGCTCTATGTAATCCAGCTCGCCGTACAATTTGAAATCCGGGTCGCCCAGAGTGGTAAAATACACCCGCATTCCGGACCCCAATTTGCCGATATCCGCTTCCGACACCTGGGCCCGTACACGCATGGTGGCCAGGTTGGCAATGCGCATCAGTACTGGCGCTTGCTGGGTAGCATTCAGGGTCTGACCCTGACGGGCCTCGACAGACACCACAGTGCCGTCCATTGGCGCATAGATACGGGCATATCCCAGGTTCGCTTCTTCGGCACGGAGGGTTGAGGATGTTTGTTCAATCTGCGCTTCAAGCATGGCCAGCTGGGCATTTGCAGAAGCCAGGCTTGCCTCCGCGGTTTGCAGAGACTCCATCGTAGTGGCTTCTTCACGGTACAGGTTTTGCTGGCGCTGGAACTGAATCTCCGCCAACCGAAGCTGGGCTTTGCGGTCGGCAATCTGGGCTTGCTGGTTTTTCAGCTGTGCCCGGGTGGCATCTACCTTAGCCATGTAAACGGTAGGGTCTATTTCGGCCAGTAGGTCCCCTTCCTTAACGGTCTGGCCAACGCGAACATGGATGACCTCCAATTGGCCGGACACCTGGGCACCCACATCGACGTAGTTGCTCGGCTCAAGCACCCCGGTGGCGCTGACCAGCAACTGGATGTCGCCGCGGGAGACCACCACCGTATTCACAGGAGTGGGCGCACTGCGACCATTGCTGGTATACCACCAGACCGAAACTGCTATGGCTGTAACCACAGCTGCCGCAATGTACCATTTGACTCCGCGCTTTGAGGAACCGGATGCCATGAATACCTTCTCCGTGGGTTAACAATAAACGCAACCATAGAGAAGCGGAGCATCAAAAAAAAGAGCAAAGTCAGGGTTTTGCCAAACCTTTACATTGCCGGTCATTTTTCTTTTGCGTGTTAATGCTTATAAAAAAGAGCTTCCCATTCCGGATCAGCAGGAGTACAGTGGCGGTCGTTGGAAAGATTTAGCAAAGCACTCATCAATAAGACGTATCGCTGTTGTAACAAGTAGTTTTCGTCCTGTTTTTGATCACGCCAGTTTTTTGTTTCCGCACACCGCTGATCCGGCATCAAAATGATGTCAGACGGCACATAAAATGATTGAATTCAGGATTTTAAAATATGTCTACTGTTACCGGTACTGTTAAGTTCTTCAACGAAGCTAAAGGTTTTGGTTTTATCACTCGTGAAGGCGGCCCGGACGTTTTCGTTCACTACAGCTCCATTCAGGGCGGTGGCTTCAAGACTCTGGCTGAAGGCCAGCAGGTAGAATTTACCGTATCCCAGGGCCAGAAAGGTCCTCAGGCGGAAAACGTAGTTGGTCTGTAAATAACAGCCCAAATACGATTTAAAAAAAGGCAGCTTCGGCTGCCTTTTTTGCGTTCTGTGCTAGATTATTCCGAACTCAACCGGAATAAGGAAATCATCATGGCCAGACTCGCAAACAAAGTAGCTGTTATTACCGGTGGCACCGGTGGAATTGGCAAAGCCACTGCAGAACGCTTTCTGGATGAAGGCGCCAAAGTAGTCATTGTTGACCTGGACCAGGGCCTGCTGGACACAACCGTAGCAGAACTGAAAGCCAGGGGTGAGATCATCGAAGTACAGGCCGATGTAACCCGCGAAGACGACGTAAAACGCTACGTTGACGCCGCCGTCGAAAATTTTGGTCGCATTGATGTATTCTTCAACAATGCCGGCATCGAAGGCAAAGTTGCCCCCATTACCGAACAGAGCGTTGAGGACTTTGACAAAGTGCTCGGCGTTAACGTGCGCGGTGTATTCCTGGGCCTCAAGCACGTATTGCCGGTGATGTATAAGCAAAAATCCGGCTCGGTGATCAACATGTCTTCTGTGGCTGGTCTGATGGGTAGCGCCGGCGTCGCACCTTATGTCGCCTCCAAGCACGCTGTCATCGGCATCACCAAAACCGCTGCCCTTGAAGCCGGGCCTTACAACGTTCGGGTCAACTCCGTCCACCCCTCCCCGGTCAATACCCGCATGATGCGCTCACTGGAGGAAGGCTTCAGCCCTGGCCACGGTGAAGACGCCAGGAAGCAACTGGAGCAGTCCATCCCGCTCGGCCGTTACGGCGAATCCATTGATATTGCTAACTGCGTGCTGTTCCTGGCTTCGGATGAATCCAGCTTTGTGTCTGGCTCTATGTACCGGATTGACGGAGGCATGTGCGCTAAGTAAGTAACACCCAGCCGAGCCCCTACTCAAAAAGCTTCCTGGCAGGCTATGATAACAGTTGCATACGCAACCAAATACAGGATCCAGAATGCCCCATCAGAGCATTATCTCGAAAATACCAATGACTGGCTGGGTTATTCTGGTTCTTACGCTGCTTGCTACCACCCTCAGTGGGCTGTGGATGCGGGACTTCCTTATCCAGCGGGACCAGCAGCAACTGGAGTTTTCAGCTTCCCAGCTTACCGAAAAGATCAATGAACGACTAAGCGCCTACACCCTGGCCTTGCGGGCTGGTGCTGGCCTGTTTGCCGGCACCCGCCGGATAAACCGGGAAGACTGGCTACGGTTTGTAGACAAGCTCGGGGTTGCCGAATCGATCGTGGGCGCACGTGGCTTCGGCTTTGCCATTCTGGTTCCGGCCGACTCGCTGGCGCAACACCAGCAAAGGTTGATCCAAGAAGGTTTCAGTGATTACCGTATTTACCCAGCCGGCCCCAGAGATACCTATACGGCCGTCGTTTTTCTAGAGCCAATGAATGCTCAAAACCGCTCGGTTATTGGCTACGACATGTTTTCGGAGCCCACCCGCCGGGCAGCCATGATTCAGGCCAGGGACACCGGTCAGGCCGCGCTCACCAGGAAACTCACCCTGGTTCAGGAAAACGGTAATCGTGACAATACCGGCGTGCTGATCTACGTGCCGGTCTATAAAAGTGACCTTGACCTGATCACCGTAGAGCAAAGGCGGCATGCCCTGGCTGGCTGGGTGTATGGCGCATTCCGGGTAACAGAATTACTCGAAGGTATTCATGAAGACTGGGCGACGCCAGCCGGTGTGCGGCGGGCCATTGG
>CAYUNQ010000014.1:16961-20572 GCA_964446185.1 uncultured Marinobacter sp.
CCATTGGATAATTGGCAATGCCCTTCCGCACAAGGCCGATGATGGCTCTGTAGTCTGGTACGGCAGTCTGACCCGAATCACAGAGCGTAAAGAAGACGAACTGAAGCTGAAAAAGGCTCTAACCGAAGCCAAGCTACAGGCACAGCAAATCGAACGACTGGCCCATTACGATGCGCTCACCGGCCTTCCTAACCGCACTCTGCTGGCAGACCGCCTGAACCAGGCCATGGCCATGGTAGACCGGCGAGAAAGCACACTTGCCGTGGTTTACCTGGACCTGGACGGCTTCAAGGCAGTCAACGATACCCACGGACATTCCGCCGGAGATCAGGTACTGATTACCGTGGCTCGTCGAATGCGCAGAGCGTTGCGTAAGGAAGATACTCTGTCCCGGCTTGGCGGAGATGAATTTGTAGCCGTTCTGATGGATATTTCCCCGGACACTGATTTTGAGATTCACCTTGAACGCCTGCTAAAAGCTGCTTCCAAACCAATTCTGCTCAAAGACAACCCGGTTGCCGTCAGCGCCAGCCTTGGTGTGACCTTCTACCCGCAGCCTGACGTGAGCGGCGGTGACCAGTTAATCCGACAGGCGGACCAGGCAATGTATCAGGCCAAGTTGGCCGGGAAAGGTCGTTTCCATCTGTTTGATGCAGCTCTCGACCGGGATATGCGCAGCCAGCATGAAACCGTCGAACGTATGCGCCAGGCTCTGCACAACGATGAGCTTTGCCTGTATTACCAGCCCAAAGTGAACATGCGCACCAGTGAGGTCATTGGCGCGGAGGCTCTGTTACGCTGGCAGCACCCCGACCGGGGCTTGCTGGCACCCGGTGCGTTCATCGGACTGGTTGAAAGCACACCGCTTATGCTTGATATCGGCCAATGGGTGCTCGACAACGCCCTTCGGCAGATGACTGAATGGCTGCAGCAAGGCGCGCGGGTGCCACTCAGCATCAACGTGAGCGCCATAGAAATGCGTGATCCGAAATTTGTGGAGCAGCTGGCTCAAAAGCTCGCAGCCTGGCCCGACATCGACCCGGCCATGCTCGAACTGGAGGTTCTGGAAACTTCAGCACTGGGAGATCTCGGCCAGGTAGCCCAGGTACTGGATAACTGTCGCCAACTGGGAGTGAGCGTTGCCATTGACGACTTCGGCACCGGCTACTCCTCCCTCACCTACTTCAAGCGACTGCCAGCCCGGGTGGTCAAAATCGACCAGAGCTTTGTGATGGGAATACTGCGGGACCCGGCAGACCTGGCCATTCTTGATGGCATCGTGCGCCTGGCAGATGCACTGGATCGCCAACTGATTGCCGAAGGCGTAGAAACCCACGAACACGCCGAAATGCTGCTGCGTATAGGCTGCGACCTGGCTCAGGGCTACGGCGTTGCCCGCCCCATGCCAGCAGAAGATTTCCTGCCCTGGCGTAAACAATGGCAGGCACCCGGGAACTGGCGTGATTTACGCAAAGTGTCCCGCAGGGCACTGCCTAACCTCTATGCAGGAGTTGAGCACCGTGCATGGGTGGAACGGTTTCGGAGTTATCTTGAGGGTAGAGAGGATAGCTTTGAACTAAGTCACGAGCACTGCGGCTTTGCATCCTGGCTGGCCAAGCAAACCATGAACTTGCCGGTCATTGATGGAATCCGCAAGCTGCATAGTCAGATTCACGAGATTGCGGCCGAGGTAGACAAACTGCATCGCGCCGGCCAGGGGGAGCAGACCCCTACCCTGATGAACGCTCTGGATGTGCTCAGCGATCAGCTGTTCTACGAGATGGAAGTGCTGATGGAAAGTATTGAGTAATGCCCCGCCGCGACCTATGAGTTGTACCATGGTCGGGCTCCCTTCCCGGCGCCTTAAAGCGTAGAATGGCGCCGGGTTGAGATAACGGCCAGATTCCGCCCAGCGGCTGCAAACCAGATAAGGCATAGCATGTTTTCAGAACAGTTCTTTTCCGTCCAGGACGGACGCATTGTTATTACCGCGCCCCAGGCCAGCTTCTTTGCCAAGGAAGTGGCAGGTGACTTCAACCCCATCCACGATCCAGATGCCAGGCGTTTCTGCGTGCCCGGAGACCTCCTGTTCACAATTGTGGTGTCCCGCGCTGGCTTGTCCGAAAACATGACTTTCCGGTTTCGCAACCTGCTGGGCGCCGAAGTCCCGCTGAATTTCCGCGAGAGTGACAACGGCGGCACCCTCGAAGTGGTTGATGACGCTGGCAAGGTATACCTGGAGGTAACCCGCAGTGGCGAGATTACCCGCGATGCACAGGTGATCGAAGAGTTCACCCGCTGCTACGTAGCGGCCTCCGGCAAGAACTTTCCCCACACGCTCAAGCCGCTGATGGAATCCCACGGGGTGATGTTTAACCCGGACCGGCCGATGGTGATGTACGAAAGCATGAGCCTGGCCCTGAACCAGCTGGAACTCGAGCAGCCGGACCTGGA
Organism: uncultured Marinobacter sp.; assembly: GCA_964446185.1. Taxonomy (GTDB): domain Bacteria; phylum Pseudomonadota; class Gammaproteobacteria; order Pseudomonadales; family Oleiphilaceae; genus Marinobacter. The sequence goes on from CAYUNQ010000014.1 coordinate 19,416, forward strand.
ACTGAGCAAAGCGGACCTGGAAGTGGCCGGAAAACGGGGCAACGTAACCCTGGACTATCAGCTGATGTCATCCGGTAAAGCCGTCGGCGAAGTATCCAAGCGCCTGATGCTGGGCGGCCTTCGGGAATACTGCCCGGAGGCCATGGCCGGAATCGTCGAAGAGTTCTATCGCCTTAAGGCCCGTGGCACCCGGGTGGGCATGGACAGCACCGATCAACCTGCCGGAGCATAACGCTCGAAGATTTGCAGGCAAACGTCCACGGTCAGGGATATGCTGTCCAGTGCTGCCGCCCGCGCCCTGCCCTCGGCATTGGCGCGGTAAAGGTGGGGGGTCATGGCCAACAGATCGGCAATAGGCTCCGCCCCCTCCAGGTGCAGGGCAAAGCGCAGATCTTGTGTCTCCACCCTCCGAAAACCTTCTGGCACTTCATCGACCTTCTTCGACTCGACTCGGACTTCCGGATAGATAATTTCCCGCAGTTCCCGAAGGTGATCCTGCCCCGCATCAACCTGAATCAGCTTGCCACCCGGCCGTAGCACGCGGGCAAACTCAGAATAGACCGGAAAGCCAAACAGGCAAAGAACCCTGTCCAGCGATGCTGGCAACACCGGCAGATTGGCATTGCTTCCCACCACCCAGCAAGGCGCTCGGTCCTGTCTGGCCGCCGCAAGAACGGCCCACTTAGAGATATCCAGCCCGAGAATTGATAGCGATACCCCTGCAGCCGCAGCGGACTCAAGCTGGCGCAAGTAGTAACCTTCGCCACAGCCAGCATCCAGACAGTCAAGCGCACTAGCTTCAGGGACACCTTTCAGCACCGCCGCGGACACTGCGTCAGCAACAGGCTGGTAATGCCCCGCATTCAGGAAGCCCTGGCGGGCAGCAACCATCGCCTTACTGTCGCCTGGATCTTTTGAACGCTTATTCTGAACCGGCAACAGATGCACATAGCCCTGCCGGGCCACATCGAAATTATGACCATTGGGGCAACGCCAGGACGATGATTCACGAACAAGTGGCTCACCATCCAGCGGGCATGCCAGGGCACCGAAGGGTTTGATGGTCATGGGAGCTCCCTTTGAGCAAATAAATTGAGCATACAAATAAAAAAGCCCCAGCATCAAGGATGCTGGGGCTTTTGGTATTAAGAGCCTGA
>CAYUNQ010000015.1:0-19585 GCA_964446185.1 uncultured Marinobacter sp.
TGCTCATGGGCGGGTAAACCCCCTGGTCGGAGCCGGTTACGGTGTGCCCGAGCTCCCGGGCAATGACCGCCAGGCTGCCCATAAAGGTGCCGCAGATTCCCAGAATATGTATGTGCATTAAAGTAAGGCCTCCAGTTTGAAACCTGCCAAGCCTCTACCATACTTTCTGCGGGGTCAAGGGCACGGTATATGCTCATGAAACTTCCACCTGATTCGCGTATGATTTGCGCCATCATTGAACCAGCAGGAGGCTTTAGCCCGAGATGGCTATCAAGAATGCGTTTTATGCCCAGTCTGGCGGGGTAACCGCCGTTATTAACGCCAGTGCCTGTGGCGTTATTCAGACCGCCCGCCAGCACCCGGACAAGATCGGCAAGGTGTTTGCCGGCCGTAACGGCATCATCGGCGCCCTGAAAGAAGAGCTGATTGATACCAGCCTGGAGTCAGACGACGCCATCCAGGCGCTGATTCATACCCCGGGCGGCGCTTTCGGTTCCTGCCGCTACAAGCTGAAGAACCTGTCGGAAAACCAGCGCGAGTACGAACGCCTGATCGAAGTCTTCCGCGCCCACGACATCGGCTACTTCTTCTACAACGGTGGCGGCGATTCCCAGGATACCGCCTACAAGGTGTCCCAGCTGGCCGACAAGATGGGTTATCCGATTACCTGCATCGGCGTGCCCAAGACCGTTGATAACGACCTGCCGTTCACCGACTGCTGCCCCGGTTTTGGCTCGGTCGCCAAGTACATTGCCACCTCTACCCTGGAAGCCAGCCTGGACATCAAGTCTATGTGCGAAACCTCCACCAAGGTGTTCATCCTGGAAGTGATGGGCCGGCACGCGGGCTGGATTGCCGCTTCCGGCGGCCTGGCCGGCCAGGGTGAAGGGGAGCCGCCCCACATCATCCTGTTCCCGGAAATCCCGTTCAACCGGGAGAAGTTCCTGGAGCGCGTAGACCAGTGCGTGAAAGATTACGGCTACTGCGTGGTGGTTGCCTCGGAAGGTGCCCAGTACGAAGACGGCCGGTTTGTAGCCGACGCTGGCGCCAAGGATGCCTTCGGCCACACCCAGCTGGGCGGTGTTGCACCGGCCCTGGCCAATATGGTGAAACAGGCCCTGGGCCACAAGTACCACTGGGCCGTTGCCGATTACCTGCAGCGGGCTGCCCGCCACATTGCCTCCGCCACTGATGTAGAGCAGGCCTACGCCGTGGGCAAGGCTGCCGTGGAAATGGCACTGGCCGGCAAGCAGGCGCTGATGCCCACCATCGTTCGTGACCAGGCCAAGCCGTACCGCTGGAGCATCGGCCAGGCCAACCTGAGCGAAGTGGCCAACCAGGAAAAGAAAATGCCCATCCACTACATTACGGATGACGGCTTCGGCATTACCCAGGAATGCCGGGACTACCTGCAGCCCCTGATCGAAGGCGAGAACTTCCCGCCGTTCGAGAACGGCCTGCCCAAGGTAGCCAAGCTGAAGAACGAACTGGTCGAAAAGAAGCTGAAAACAGAATTTACCCTGTAACAGCGATCGCCAGAAACACAAAAGCCCGACTCATTACCGTCGGGCTTTTGTGTTTCTGGACAAGCAGAAATGCTGGCTCAGGCAGGTTGCCTGCGCACGTAGGCAGAGAAGTCGTCATAACCGCCGACATACTCCTCACCCACCAGAATCTGCGGCACGGTATGCACCGGACGGCCGATCTTGTCGGCTACATCCTGCTTGCTGAGCCCCTTCTCGATCATATCGACCCACACATAGGGCATGTTCCGGGACTCGCACAGGTTCTTGGCCGCCACGCAGTACGGGCAACTCATCCGACCGTAAATGGTAACCTGCTCCATAACACCTCCTCGGGAGATAAAGGAATAATCAAAACCTCAAACTTGCGCAAATAATGACAGCTCAACCCCAGATTGGAAATTGGCACTTACCATTACAGCTATAGTCCTTTACGATTCAGCCATGGAGACGCCATGGCCTACCTGACCCTTTTCCTGACCGCCTTTGTGGCCGCTACCCTGCTGCCAGCCTACTCCGAGATTCTGGTGGGCACTCTGGTGAGCCAGGATTACGCGCTGTTCTGGATCTGGTTCTGGGCCACTGCTGGCAATACGCTGGGCTCGGTGGTTAACGGCATCATTGGCCGGCAAGTAGACCGGTTCAAGCACAAACGCTGGTTTCCTGTCAGCGAATTGCAGCTGCACAAGGCCCGCAACCGGTTCAACCGCTACGGGCAATGGTCTTTGCTGCTGGGCTGGCTGCCCATCGGGGGCGATGCGCTCACGCTGGTGGGCGGCATTATGCGGGTGCCCTGGCTCAACTTTGTGGTGCTGGTAGCCATCGGCAAGGGCGTGCGCTATGCCTTTGTAATCTGGGTAGTGCTGGAAGCTTCCGGGTTGTTGCCGTCGGCGCCATAAAGGTACTTTCGCAACAGCTCTTCACCGTTAAACTCGGAGTGCATCACCGCCACAAACGTATACACGCCAATCAGCTTTCGGTTCAGAAACACGAACTCCTTGGGCGGTACCCGGAAATAACGGCTGATGGCGGAGCGGGCGGCCTGCCTGGCTACCCGGGATGGCAAGTCGCTCTGTTTCCAGCGGTACTGGCCATGGCTGTTAACCGCATAATCCGGCCACTGCCCCCGATCTCTCGCCAGGGGCTCCAGCACCGACATACAAACCTGCCCGAACTTTTCCAGCACTTCCCGGGGCCAGTCATAGCTCATGAAACGCAGTTTCACGCCGCCTTCGATCACCTGCTCCAGGTCGTCTTCATAGGAGGCCCGGATCATCTGGATGACCGGGTCGAGGAACTCCCGGGAATAACTCTGCACCGCGCCAAAATCCAGCAACACAATGCGGTCGTGGTCGGGGGACTCCCCCTCTTCTCCGGCAATGCGAATCCGGTAATTGCCAAAGTTGGGGTCTGTCTGAATCTCGCCCCAGACAAACAGCTCCCGGAAAAACAGCTCAAGGGCCGCCTTGCCCAACGCACTGCGGCGCCCAAGAGACAACTCCCGGACCTCCTGCGCACCCACCGAATGGCCATGCTCGTAGGTTGAGGCGATGATGTGCTCGGTGGAATATTCCGGCAGCACCCGCGGAACAATAAAACGCGGGTCATCTGCCAGCATCTGGCGGAATTTTTCTGTGGTGCGCGCCTCCAGCCGGTAATCCACCTCCCGGTGCATCATCTGCCGGACTTCTTCCAGCCAGTCATCGAATTCGGGACCAAAGCGCACCAGCCTGGCGACTTTAAGAAGCTGGGCAACGGCGTTCAGGTCGCTGTCTACGGCATCTGCCACGCCGGGGTACTGTACCTTCAGCACCAGCTCCAGGCCGTCACTGCGGCGCACCGCACGGTGCACCTGACCCAGCGATGCAGCACCAATAGGTTCCGGATCTATGTCCAGCTCCGCCAGCCTCCGGGCCCCTATTTCCGCCTTCAGAACCCGCTCTATCGCCGGCCACTCCAGCGACGTTGTCTGGTCTTCCAGCGTGTGCAGGGCCTCGGTAACCTCCTCCGGCAGAAAGTGCTCGCCGTACAGGGCCATCACCTGCCCTATCTTCACCACACTCCCTTTCAGCCGGCCAAGCTCATCCACCAGAAACCGGGCCTGGCTGGACAACATAGCGCGGTGCCGCTGCTCCCGGGTTTCTTTGTTGTTGAACCAGTTCGTGGCCATATGGGAGGCCACGCGGGTGCCGGCGAAGAGCCCGGCCCGGGTCAGCGACAGCCGGCGCTCAAAACTGCCGGTTTTGATGCGTGAGACGGATTTTCCGGAGCGCCTTTCTGTCATGAATGACCTGTCTTTATCTGGGAATTTGCTACTTTTCCAATGCGTCAGAGCATTATACGGACGCCGGCCTGTTACACGCTAACCGATTCGTCGCGCAATTTCCGCTTCCGGAGCCAATGTGCGCAAACTTTAACCAGCAATAATTGACACAGACCACGGGTTACGATTCGACACAGTCACAGACCTTTAGTGTCTTTACTATGTACACATCGGCTTTGACTGACAGCCCTGAACTCTTACACAACAATAATGCCATGACGCAGACACACCATACCGCTGCCGACTCTGAACTTTCGCAGTTCCGGGTTAAAGGCGAAATTCCTGTGCCGGCCCTGATCAACGGGTTGAGCGCTGCCGCTGTACCGATTCTGGCCTTCTTCGCCTGGCGCTCCACCCAGCACGGCTACACCCTGACCGCCAGCATTCTGTTGGTATTCTCGGTGCTGCTGGGACTCAACCTGCTGACATTCCTGGCCCTGCGCCACAAGACCCTGCAGCGCCGGGGCTTTATTGCACTGATCACCGTGCTGTTTACCTACCTTGCAGTCCATGCGGTAGAAGACGGTTCCGCCATTATCTGGTTGTTTGCCTACCCGCCCATCATTTTCTACATCAGCGAAGCCCGGGTGGGTATATTCGCCTGTGCCGGCGGCTGGCTGGCCGTTCTGTTCCTGTTCAGCCCGGCCGGCGAACTGCTGTTCGGGTCCCCCTACAGCACCAGTTTCCGGATCTCGCTGATTATTGTGCTGGCGTTCGAAATGGTCACCTGTTACATCCTCGACCAGAGCCGCCGGCGCAGCAAACTCGGCCTGCTCAAACTGGCCGCCGAGTTCGAGTACGCCGCCAAGCACGATGCCCTCACCGGCCTGGCCAACCGCCGCGAAGGTCTGACCCAGCTGGAAGGCGAATACCAGAGGTACCTGCGCAATGGCCGGCCGTTTTCTGTGTTACTGATGGATATCGACCTGTTCAAGACCGTCAACGACCAACACGGCCATCAGGTGGGTGATGACCTGATTATCCTGGTTGCCCGGACACTGGCGCTTGGCTGCCGAAAAATGGATACCATTGCCCGCTGGGGCGGTGAGGAATTTCTGGTTCTGTTGCCGGAAACGTCTCTGGATGAAGCCTGCGCCAGTGCCGAGCGCATGCGTGCGGCCATTGCAGAGCAATCAATTCGGACAGAAAGCGGAAAGAAAATGGGCGTGACCATCAGCACGGGCGCGGCCGCTGTTCGGGGGTCTGAAACGATCGACCGCCTTTTGCAGCGGGCAGACGAAGCCCTGTACGCTGCCAAGTCCGGGGGCCGGAATCAGGTGCGGGGCGAAGCCCGGGCTGCGCGGTAAACCGGCTTACCAGCCCTGACGATGCTCCAACTGCTGACGCCCCAGACCTGCCGCCAGCTCCGCCACCAGCCTGCGTTCCAGCTCATACACTGAAGCTCCGGGTTCGAAATCCTTCACCTGGCACATGCTCATGCCGGCATACCCGCAGGGGTTGATTCGGGAGAAGGGTTCCATATCCATATTCACGTTCAGCGCAAGGCCATGGAAGGAACAGCCACGACGCACCCGAAGCCCAAGGGAAGCGATTTTGGCACCGTTCACATAGACGCCGGGGGCATCAGCGCGGGGGGCTGCGTCTACACCGGACTGGGCCAGGGTTCGCACAATAGCCTGTTCGATTACATCGACCAGAAGCCGAACCCCCAGTTTACTCCGGGACAAATCAATCAACAGGTAAATCACCAACTGCCCGGGGCCGTGATAGGTTACCTGGCCACCCCGGTCAACCTGGATCACCGGGATATCGCCCGGCAGCAGGATGTGTTCTGCCTTGCCTGCCTGCCCCTGGGTAAACACCCGCGGGTGTTCCAGACACCAGAGTTCGTCCACCGTGGATTCATCCCGGTTGGCGGTGAAGGTTTTCATCGCCTCCCAGGCTTCCATGTAGGACTGCTGCCCCAACGAGCGGACAATAAGGTCAGGCATTACAGCACCATATGTACCCGGCCACTGGCTTTGAGATCCTCAAACAGTGCCCTGAGTTGATCCTCGCCGGTGGCGACGATTTTAAGCTGCACAGACGAAAACCGCCCCTTGCTGCTGTTATTCACCGAGATATCCGTCTCGCAGATGCCCGGTGCGTGCTGCTCCACCACTTCCACCACAAACTCCGTGAAATCCGGCGCGGCATTACCGATAACCTTGATCACGTAATCACAGGGGAATTCAATTTTCGGTGCTTTCGGCTCACTCATGCCGCATTACTCCCGGCCCATGGCACTGCGTACCAGCGGCTCAATTAAACAGTTGAACGAAAAAGAGCTTGATGGAGTCCCACAGCCGCTTGAATAACCCGCCCTCAGACACTTCTGTCAGAGCCAGCACTGGCTGATCCACCAGGGTCTCGCCGTCCAGGACAACCCGGACGCGCCCCAGCTCGTCTCCCACCTTGATGGGTGCCTTGATCACAGAATCAAGGTCTACGGAAGATTCCAGCTGATTTCTGGAGCCGCGAGGAATGGTTACATACACGTCTTCCGGCATACCCACAGACACCTGGTCCACCTGGCCGCCCCAGACTTTTGCCTGCACCAGTTCCTGGCCGGCCCGGAACAAACGCTCGGTTTCATAGTAACGGAAACCGTAGTTCAGCATTTTCTGAACTTCCTGGGCCCGGGCCTCGGAGCTCGAGGTACCCATCACCGAGGCAATCAGGCGGGTCTCGCCACGCTTGGCAGAGGCCACCAGGCAGTAACCGGCCTCGTCGGTATGGCCGGTTTTCAGGCCATCCACGCTGTCGTCCCGCCACAGCAGGGCGTTGCGGTTAGGCTGGCGAATGTTGTTGTAGGTGAAATGCTTTTCCGCATACAGCGGGTAGTTTTCCGGATAGTCCTGAATGATCGCCCGGGCCAGCAGGGCCAGGTCGTAGGCAGTCGAGAAGTGATTCGGAGCCGGCAGACCGGTAGAGTTCTCGAAATGAGAGTTTTTCATGCCCAGCAGCTGCGCTTGCTGGTTCATGATATCCACGAAGGCCCCTTCGCTGCCGGCAACAAACTCAGCCAGGGCGACAGAAGCATCATTGCCGGACTGAATGATAACGCCTTTGAGCAGGTCTTCCACCGACACCGAGGTGCCCTCGCGAACAAAGGTCCTGGAACCTTCGGTACGCCAGGCTTTGACACTGATAGGCACCATGTCAGACATGGCTATACGGCCTTCATCCAGCTCCCGCTCAACAATATAAGCCGTCATCATCTTGGTCAGACTGGCCGGCGGTAGCCGTTCGTTGCTGTTGTGCTCCATGATCACCCGGCCGCTCAGCGGGTCCATCAGCACCCAGGAGCTGCCAGCAATTGCCGGCGGTGAAGGAATCAACACAGACTGGGACTGGGCGGAAGCCGTTCCTGCCGTAACAATCAGGGCCAGAGCCAGAAAAACAATTCGGGTAAACATTTTGAAAGCCATGGGTCGTATCATTCGTCGTCAGATGGTGGTCTTGTGTGTGCCAGAAGCTGCTCAGTGCGAGTCGGTCAGAACAATCGGCTGACTGAAACCGCGGGACTCCAGCAGGCTTCGCTCATCATGAGCCTCGTCTTCATTCGGGAACGGGCCTACCTGCACCCGGTGAAAGCGCCCGGAGCTTGTACTCACTTCTCGCACCCGCGCAGGGTTGCCTGTCGCCTCCCGGGCCCGGGCCAGCAGTGCCTCCGCCGGATCACGGCTGGCAAAGGCGCCAAGCTGAACGAACAAGGCCTGCCCCAGAGCCTGGCCGGCAGAAGCCGGAGCCGCTTCGGGCTTTTCTGCCGCAACCACCGGCGCCGGCACCCTGCCGTCAGGAACAAACGGCTTGCCCGCCAGAAGCATGGAGCCATCCGGGCGGACGGTGATGGCAGCCACTTCTACCCGGGCAGTACCACGACTGTGGTAGCCCAGCTTCTTGGCGGCGGCGTAGGACAGGTCTATCAGGCGGTCACCATGAAACGGGCCGCGATCGTTCACCCGGACAATCACCGACCGGCCATTGTCCAGGTTGGTCACCCGGGCATACCCGGGAATACGCAAAGACTTGTGGGCCGCCGACATGGCATACATATCGAAGACCTCACCATTGGAGGTCTTGTGGCCGTGGAATTTTTCACCGTACCAGCTGGCGGTACCGCGGGCCACGTAACCGTCGTTGCTGTCGATTACCCGGTAGCTTTTCCCCCATACCGTGTAAGGCGACCGGTTACCGGCCGTGCGCGGCTGCTCGTAGCGGGGGACGGCGTCGGTCAGGCCGCTGATATCGTACTCACTGGTCGGCGCCCGGTCCTGCTTGATGGTGTAGCGCGAGGAATGGTCGGTCTCCGGAGCCGGTGCCGGGGTACTGGCGCAGCCAGAAACCAGAACCACAGTGATCAGCCCCGGGAGCCAATGTTTCGAAACCTTCAGCATATCAGCGCATACCCATGTGTCGTCTCAGTTGGTCAGTCATTACTGACCGGCAACATTGTAACGGGTTCCCGCCGTGATTCACCATTACCGGCTGGCCATTATTGCCGGCAGCTCTACGCGGAAATCATTCTCCGGTGGGTGTGAATCGACATCAGCACTCCGAAGGCTGCCATCAGGGTAACGCCCGAGGTGCCACCATAACTGATCAGGGGCAACGGCACACCCACCACCGGCAGCAGCCCGCTGACCATGCCCACGTTGACAAAGACATAGATAAAGAAGGTCATGGTCAGCGCCCCTGCCAGCAACCGGCTGAACGAGTCCTGGGCGGTGACAGCGATGTACAGGCAGCGCAGAATAATCAGGAAATACACCGCCATCAGCAGCAGCATGCCAACAAAGCCGAATTCCTCGGCAAGCACGGCCACGATGAAGTCGGTGTGGCTTTCCGGCAGGAACTCAAGGTGTGACTGGGTACCCTGAAGCCAGCCCTTACCATCCATGCCCCCGGAGCCGATGGCGGTCTTGGACTGAATAATATTCCAGCCGGCACCCAACGGATCACTCTGGGGATCGAGCAACGTCAGCACCCGCTGTTTCTGGTAATCCCGCATCACGTAGAACCACATAAGCGGTGCGGAAACCGCCACCATGCCGAAAAAGGCCGCAATAAGCTTCCAGCTTATGCCGGCAAAGAACACCACGAAGATACCCGCCATACCCACCAGCAGGGAGGTCCCCAGGTCAGGCTGCTGGATGATCAGCAACATGGGCAGCAGCGCGATCACCAGACCAACCGCAATTCTCGAAAAACTCGGTGGCAGGTAATAACGGGACAAATACCAGGCCGCCATCATGGGCACCACCAGTTTCATCAACTCTGACGGCTGAAACCTTGGCAGCCCTGGCAGCGCCAGCCAACGCTGGGCGCCTTTGGCACCCACACCCACCAGCAGTACCGCCACCAGTCCGGCCAGGCCGACCAGGTACAACCAGGGCGCCCAGCGCCGGAATACCGCAGGATCTAACTGGGCAAAAACACACATCACCACAAACGCCACACCCAGGCGGATCGCCTGGGCTTTCACCACGTCCAGGTTGCGGTCTGCACCACTGTACAGAACGAACAGGCCACCAACAGTCAGCAAGAGCAACAGCAGCAGCAGCACCGGGTCCAGGTGCAGGGTTGTCCAGATGCTTCTGGGTCGCCCAAGGCCACCGGTTTCATGGCGAGTCAATAATTTTCCAATCGCCATCAGAGTGCCCCTCCGGCGCCGGCTTGCCCGATCACCGGGCCCGCTTCGGCGGCCGGGAAGTCTTCCAGCCAGGCGTCAAACAGGGCCCGCGCTAACGGGGCTGCCACACTGCTGCCCCCGCCTCCGTTCTCGACAATGATTGCCACCGCGATCTTCGGGTCCTCCGCCGGGGCAAAACCCACAAACAGCGCATGATCCCGCAACCGCTCACGAACCTCTTCGGCATCGTATTCTTCGTCCTGCCCCAGGCTGAACACCTGGGCGGTACCGGTTTTTCCGGCCATTCTGTAGCTCGTCCCCCGGGCGGCTGCACGTGCCGTACCCTTAACCCCGTGCATAACCTCTTCCATAGTATCGATAACGTATTCCCAATCGTCCGGGTTTTTCAGGGTTAAAGGCACGTGCGTAGATTCCGGCAGGAATTCCTCAACCGGCCGGTCACCACGGATATCTTTCAGCAGCCTTGGCTCTACCCACTTTCCCCGGTTCGCAATCAGCGCCGTGGCCGTTGCCAGCTGCAGCGGCGTCGACAGGAAAAATCCTTGCCCGATACTCATATTGACCGAATCGCCCGGGTACCAGGGCTCATCGCGCACGGCCCGCTTCCAGTCCCGGGACGGCAACAGGCCACTCAGCGCGCCGGCGACGTCCAGGGTGGCGTCTTCACCAAATCCGAACCGGGAAAGGTAGTCATACATAACATCCACGCCCATTTCGACCCCCACCTGGTAGAAGTAGACGTCGCAGGACTCCGCCACAGAATCCATCAGGTTCACCCAGCCATGGCCGGATCGCTTCCAGTCCCGGTAACGGCGGCCGCCATCGGTCAACTGGAAATAACCCGGGTCCCACACAGTGCGCTCACGGGTCGTCACGCCACTGTCCAGGGCGGCCACGGCGAGCATGGGCTTGATGGTGGAGCCGGGCGGATACTGGCCACGCAAGGCGCGGTTGAACAGGGGTTTGTCGATACTTTCGCTGAGTTCCCGGTAATCCTTCACGCTGATTCCGGTGACAAACTGGTTGGCATCGAACCCGGGTACGCTGGCCAGGGCCAGTATGCCGCCGGTAGACGGTTCGATAGCAATGATGGCACCGCGCCGGTCTTCCAGAAGCTCATGGGCCTTACGCTGCAGACGCAGGTCCAGGTGCAGCTCAAGATCTTCTCCCGGCACCGGGTTTTCGCGCTCCAGAACCCTCAGAATCCGGCCCCGGGCATTGGTTTCCACATGCTGATAGCCCACCCGGCCATGCAAGACGTTCTCGTAGAAACGCTCCACGCCGGATTTACCAATGTAGTTTGTGCCGGCGTAATTCACCGGATCTATCCGCTGCAGTTCGTCCCGGTTGATGCGCCCCACATAGCCCAGCGCATGGGCGGTCAGTTCACTGTGGGGGTAGTACCGAACCAGTTCGGCCTTGACCTCGACACCGGGAAACTGGTGCCGGTGCACGGCCATCCGGGCAATGTCCTCTTCACCAAGGTCATAACTCAGGGGAATTTCCTGAAACGGCCGGCGCGGCTCTCTCAGCCTGCGCTGGAAGCGCTCAAGATCTTCTTCGGAAACATTCAGAATCCGGGTAAGCCGGGCCAGGGTTTCTTCCATGCCGCCTACCCGCTCAGGCACCAGGGTAAGACTGAACACCGGGCGGTTTTCCGCTAATAACAGGTTATTGCGGTCGTACACCAGCCCTCTGGGAGGTGGTACCGACTGCACCTGAACCCGGTTTTTGTCTGACAGCGTGGCGTAGATGTCGTGCTCAACAATCTGTAACTGGTACATGCGCACCAGCAAGCCACCCAGGGCAAGCACCACCAGCACCAGCATCACCAGTGCCCGGCGCTGGAACAGCCGGCGCTCGGCTACGGTATCCTTGAATTCCCCCCAGGCCATTGGCTGCCCTATGCCCGGTGGTAGGGGTGGTTACGGGTGATCGACCAGGCCCGGTACAGCTGTTCGGCCAGAAGGATACGAACCAGGGGGTGCGGCAGGGTAAGAGGTGAAAGAGACCATTGCTGGTCTGCACGCTGACGACAGGCCTCGGCCAAGCCATCAGGGCCACCGACAAGGAAGGAAACATCCTGGCCTTCCTGTTGCCAGCTTTCGAGCTGGCTGGCCAGTTTTTCGGTAGACCAGGGCCGGCCACCCACTTCCAGCGCAATCACGCGGTCGCGCGGGCCAACAGCCGTGAGAATTGCATCACTTTCACGCTGCATCAGCCGGGGAATGTCCGGATTCTTGCCGCGATGGGCCATGGGGATTTCAGTCAGTTCGAGGGGCAACTCCGGCGGCATCCGGCGGGCGTAGTCGTTGTACCCCGCACTGACCCAGTCGGGCATTTTCTGCCCGACACAGATCAGACGCAGGCGCATGGTTACTCGCTGCCCGCTGCACCAAGGTCCGGAGCATCACGCCAGAAGCGCTCCAGATCGTAGAATTCGCGGGTAGCAGGCATCATCACGTGAACCACCACATCGCCCAGGTCTACCAGAATCCAGTCACTACCGGCGGCGCCTTCCACGTTATTGGCACGCACACCCTGCTCCTTGGCTTCAAGAACCACGGAGTCGGCGAGGGATTTGATGTGACGGTTGGAGGTACCCGATGCGAGAACCATAAAGTCGGTCACGCTGGTGCGATCACGGACATCAATCACGCTGATATCCTGTGCCTTGACCTCTTCAAGAGCGTTTACGACCAGATCTTTCAGTTGTTCTGCCTGCATAATTACCCTGTTTTCCGGGCTCTGGCCGGAGTGGCCGCCCGATAAGTGATATTCAGACGAGATTGTAGCATCAAAGCTGTCGGTGGATAACTGCTAAAAACCGCCAGCACTTCCGGCACCATACAGGCCCAGTGCCTGAACCCTGCGCCAAACCGGGTCTGGCATGAGGTAACGGGGAGACCGGCCCGACGCAATACGCTCGCGAATTCCCGTTGCCGAAATATCCAGCAATGGCGGGTCCAGCTCCAGAACCTGGCCGCACGGGCTTTCACGCAAGCTGCCCGGAGCAGGCGCCCGACGGCTCGCCAGCAACCTTGCTGCACCACTGCCTTCGGGCAATTCGGCTCCGGGCCGGCGCACCACCACAATGTGGGCCAGATCAGGAACCTGCTGCCAGTCCTGCCAGCGATCAAAGCCAGCAAAAGAATCGGTGCCCACTACCATCACCAGAGGCGTATCCGGCCCCAGTTCCTGCCGGAGCTGGCGCAAGGTGTCTGCAGTGTAAGAAGCACCGGCCCGCTGAAGCTCCCGGTCATCCACTTGCAGGCGCTCTTCGCCCTCAATAGCGAGGCGGATCAGCTCCAGCCGCTGGGCCGACGAAGCCCCGGTATCGCCACGGTGCGGAGGAATGTGACAGGGCACCAGATGAATCCGGCCCACCGTCAGGGCGTCGGATACCTCCAGCGCCAGCCGGAGGTGGCCATGATGGATGGGATCAAAGGTGCCGCCGTAGATTACGTGCATGGCATCAGGCCCGGATGTGGCCGTCGCCGAATACCACGTACTTCTGGGAGGTCAGCCCTTCGAGGCCAACCGGGCCACGGGCGTGGATCTTGTCAGTGGAGATGCCGATCTCGGCCCCCAGACCATACTCAAAGCCATCGGCAAAGCGGGTCGAGGCGTTGACCATCACCGAACTGGAGTCCACCTCGGTCAGGAACCGGCGGGCACGGGTGTAGTTCTCGGTAATGATGCTGTCGGTATGCTGGGAACTGTAACGATTGATGTGCTCGATGGCACCATCAAGCCCGTCTACCACACGTACCGCCAGAACCGGAGCCAGGTACTCCTCATGCCAGTCCTGCTCGGTAGCCGCAGCAATGCCCGCCAGAATGGCACAGGTGCGCTCGCAGCCCCGCAATTCCACGCCCTTGGCGGCAAACTCTGCGGCCAGCAGCGGCAATATATCTTCTGCCACTTCCTGGTCCACCAGCAGGGTTTCCATGGTGTTGCAGGTGCCGTAACGGTGGGTCTTGGCATTAACGGCGACTTTCAGGGCCTTTTCGGGGTCGGCATGGCTGTCGATATAAACATGGCACACGCCGTCCAGGTGCTTGATTACCGGTACCCGGGCATCCCGGCTGATACGCTCGATCAGGCCCTTGCCACCCCGAGGCACAATCACATCCACATACTGGGGCATGGTGATCAGCTCACCCACGGCGGCCCGGTCAGTGGTTTTTACCACCTGCACCGCCGTTTCCGGCAGGCCGGCGGCCGCCAGGCCAGTGGCCAGGCATTCGGCAATCGCCTGGTTGGAATGAATGGCTTCGGAGCCGCCACGCAAAATGGTGGCGTTGCCGGATTTCAGACACAGGCTGGCCGCCTCTACGGTTACGTTCGGACGGGATTCGTAGATAATGCCGATAACCCCGAGCGGGACCCTCATCTTGCCCACCTGGATACCAGAAGGGCGGTAGGTCATGTCGGTGATTTCGCCTACCGGGTCTGGCAGGGTGGCGACCTGCTTCAACCCTTCGATCATGGTATCGATGCGGTCAGGCGTGAGCTCCAGCCGGTCCAGCATGGCTTCATCCAGGCCGTTGGCACGACCGTTCTCGAGATCCTTCCGGTTAGCGTCTGCCAATGTCTGGCGAGCAGCATTCAGGGCCTCGGCGGTTGCCAGTAATGCCTGGTTGCGTACTGACGTAGCCGACCGGGCGACTTCTCTTGAGGCGGCCCGGGCCTGCTGGCCAAGCTCCGCCATATAGGCTGCAACATCCATCGATATACCTTTTATTTTGCTAGCTGAATCCAAAACCGGGCGGTTACTTTACCTTTCCCGTTTCAAGTCCGCACCTCAAACGATTATTATACCGCTGCACAGCTTTCAATATTCAACGGATGTGCCAGCGAAGGACAGAGGTTCCATGCCCCAGTCGGCCGAAAAATTCCTGCCCAGTACCCTCTCCAAAGCCGGCTTTACGGCTCTGGCGCTGACCAGCGGCGTGAGCGTGTTTCTGGGCGAGCCCCTTGCTGCGGTTTCCGCTGCAGCCGCTGCCGGGCTATGCCTGACCGGCAACCCCATGAGCATGCAGCGCCGCAACCTGCCCTGGGCGCAGCTGAGATATTTTTTCCTGGCCGCCCTGGTGCTGGCTCTGGGGGCAGCCTTATGGCTGGGGCCCTGGTCTCTCAGCCACTGGCTGTATGCCCTGCCGCTGGCGACCTTCGCGCTGCTGCCAACGTACCTGGCCGCGCCAGTGACACTGGTCGTGCTGGCCGTTGTTCTCTCCGGCGGCCAATGGCTGACCAACCTGCCGGACCGGCACCAGATGGTCAGCGCCTTTGTACTTACCACGCTGCTGGCGGGCATTCTGGTCTTGCTGCGGGAATACAAATCCCGACAACTGGCACCACTGCGGCGCACCGATGAACTGACCCAGGCCGCCAGCCGAGAGTATCTGTCTGCAGACCTGCATAAGGAAATCCAGCGCAGCGAGCGGGAGGGCACCAACCTGTCGGTCATGATGATTGGCCTGGACACCCACCTGAACGATGCCGACCCGGATGAAGATATCCGCGCGATCCTGCCGCGAATCGGCCGCTACCTGCACTCCCAACTGAGGGACTTCGACACCTACTATCGGGTGGCAGACCTGCAGTTCCTGGCCATCCTGCCCGGAGCCAACACCGCCGAAGCAGCAAAGACGGCAGACCTGATCCGTCAGGGGCTGGACAAACTGATGGCATCTCATGGCCTGAATCTCACGGTCAGCACCGGTGTCGCCGGCCTTAACATCGGAGACGACGCCGACAGCCTGCAACAGAGCGTGGCCAATGCCCTGCGCCGGGCCCAGCAGCAGGGCGGCAATCGCACCCAGACCTACAGCAACCCGGTACCCTCTGATATTCCGGGCAAACAGGATCCGGAGGCTGCCCCCCGATGACCGAAACCCGCCTGCGCACCTGGAGCCACAGCGCTGCCTACAGCCTGACCGCCATTGTGCTTTCCGTTCTGGCCTTGCAGAACCTGCGCTATGGTTTCTACCAGTTGTTTTACCTGGCCCTCGCCATGACCGCCCTGCTGCTGGCCGGCCTGATCTACACCTATATCTGCCGGCGGCATCAACTCTCAGCCCCCGGTCATCTGATCATTCTTGCCGGGCTGAACAGCGGTCTGGTGGCTGCGGTTCTGACCATGCATGCACCGGGCATCAGCCACTGGGCCATGCCCCTGCTGGTCCTGAACCTGCTTATCCTGCCACTGCGTCAGGGGCTTGCGCTATCCGCCCTGCTGCTGGTGCCGGTGATTGCCAGGATCTGGGCCACCAACCCGGCCGCCGATGCCGTCATCACCAGTGCCGGCCTGCTGTTGCTGGCCTCGGTCACTGCACTTTATGTCTGGCACTACGACCACATGGCGCAATCCGCCCAGGACCTGGCGATCACCGACATGGTCACCGGCGCACACAACGCCCGTTTTCTGGACGAGACCCTGCAAAAAGAGATCAGCAGGGCCATTGCCACCGGCCACCCGCTTTCCGTCATCAGCCTGAGCCTGGACCACTCAGGCCAGATCCGTGACCTGCACGGAAAAGGCGGCCTGAACCGACTGCTGAACCGGATGACCCGGCAGCTGTTCGAGACCATCCGCGCTGGCGACACCCTCTACAGCCTGAGCGACTCGGAGTTTTTCCTGATTCTGCCGTTCACCCCCGAAGAAGGGTTACGAGTGATCGCCGAACGGATCCGCCGTATCATTGCCGAACGGGACTGGCCTGAAACCGGCCCGGTCTCGGTCAGCCTGGGCTGCACCACCCGGGGCAACGGCGACACCAACACCGAAGCGCTTCGGGAGCGGGCCACCCGGGCCATGCTGGAAGCCCGGAAGCACGGGGCCGATTCAGCCTGGTTTTGCCCGGGAGAGCCGGTTAAAGCATGAGCGAGAGCTGGCTCACGGAAGTCACCACCTGGGTCGGCAGTAACCCCGGCTGGCTGGTGTTTGCCCTGTTTGCCACCGCCCTGACCGAATCACTCGCGATTGCCGGCATTATCGTGCCGGGGGTGGCCATGCTGTTTGCCTTCGCGGCACTGGCCGGAAAAGCCGGAATCCCACTCTCTGAAGCACTGGTCTGGGCCGGGCTTGGCGCCGTTGCCGGCGATATCCTGAGCTTTTCCGTTGGCCGTTTGCTCAAAGGACGGCTCGACTCCGTGTGGCCCCTGAGCCGCTATCCGGGCCTGGTTTTCAAGGGCGAGATATTCTTTCGTGCCCACGGAGGCAAAAGCGTGATCATCGGGCGGTTCGTGGGACCAATACGCCCCATCATTCCCATGGTGGCGGGCGCCCTGCACATGCCCTGGCGCACCTTTCTTACCTTCAATCTGCTGTCGGCGGTAGGTTGGGCGCTGGTGTATATCCTGCCGGGCTACGCCGTGGGCACAGCCCTGGCCAGTGACATCAAGCCGCCACCCCACTTCTACCTGGTGCTGGCGATCAGCGGTGCGGCCCTGCTGGCGGTATACCTGATTCTGCTGCAAATGCGGCTGGGCCTGGGTGCTGGCAGCCGCCCCTACCGATGGCTGGAATCCACGATGGCTCGCTACGATGCCACCCACCGGTTCTGGCGGCTCTACACCAGCGAACGACCGGCCCGCCGGGGTGAGTTCCCCCTGCCGTCATTGATGATGTCAGTATCTGCCCTGGCGTTGTTTCTGATACTGGCACAGGTGGTGTCGGTCAGCAGCCAGTTGTATGAGCTTAACCAGCAGGTGCTGACCTGGTTTGCCCTGCTGCGCCAGCCTCTTCTGGACTTGCCCATGGTAGCGGTGACCCTGGCCGGTGATCCGGCCGTGCTCTTCGCCGCTGCCGTACTTGCTGTGCTGGTGCTGGCATTCCGCGGTTACTATGCCGCCGCCATCCATGTGATCGCAGCCGCCGCTATGACCAGCGCAAGCATCTGGTTACTAAAGGCCGGCTTCGGCATTCCGCGGCCCGATACGGTGCTGATGCCTCCCGTCTCGGGCGCTTTCCCCAGCGGCCATATCACCGGAGCTACGGTGCTGGTCACGCTCGGTGCCAGCTTCATAGCCGCTGAAAGCCGGCAAAGGCAGCGCTGGCAGAGTTATGTTTTGCTGTCGTTACCCCTGGTTCCCATGGCTCTGAGCCGGCTTTATCTGGGTGTACACTGGTCCACCGATGTTCTGGGCGGGCTGCTTCTGGGGCTGGCCATCACCGGGGCTATCCGCGCCAGCTACAGCCGATATGATCGCGTGCCCCTGAGCCCGGATCCGTTCACCTGGGCAGCGCTGGGCCTGTGGCTGGCATTCACCGCCGTTTACATTGCCGGCCACTGGGACAGTGCCGTTCTGGCCTACTCGCCGCAGCCTGTAGCGCCCTGAACGGCTTCACGAGCCCTGCTCAAGGATATCCAGCAGGGCTTGCAACCGGTCCAGGCGTTCGACCGGATCCTGGCACTCCGCCAGCTGCTGCTTCTCGGACTTGTCCAGGGGCAACAGCTCGGTAAGCCGCCAGCCCACCTCACGGGCATCTTCGAAATCAACATCCATGCCCAGATCCTTCACCACCGGATGCCGGAACAGGGCCTGCAGAACCGCCGGCAATTCATAGTGCCGGTCCGGTATATCAACCTGCTGCTCCGGCTCCAGCGGCTCGGCATCCCCCATGTGCAAGCCATCTTCCTGCTGCCAGTTGCGGACTACCCGCACTTTGGTGTCGCCTTCAACGGTGATACCCAGCAAGCCGTTGTCCAGTTGCTGGAAGTCGATAATCCGCACGTAGGTGCCCTGATCGTGGAACAGGGCCTTGCGGCCAACCTCGTCGCCATCCTGTAAAAGCACCACCACAAAACCCTGCTGCTCTTTCAGGCAGCGGGTTAGCATGTCTATGTAACGGGGCTCGAACAGTTGCAGGGGGATACGCCCCTTCGGCAAGATAATCGAGTTAAGGGGGAACAGAGGCACGCTGGATAGTGAGTCAGTCACTTGGGGATTGGCTCTCGGTCAGTTTTATGGAAATAAGCCTGATGGTTAACCTGTTATTGTAAACGCCGATCCGGAAAACAGCCATGCGAGCGGCGCCGAATCTGTTATCCTCTGGGTTTCGCTCAGTTCGTTCACTTTAAGGGAGAGAGCAGCACACCATGCCCCAGTATCGTTCCCACACATCAACCGCTGGCCGCAATATGGCCGGCGCCCGTGCGCTCTGGCGCGCCACCGGTATGAAAAATGACGACTTCGGCAAACCGATCATTGCCGTCGTCAACTCATTCACCCAGTTTGTGCCCGGCCACGTGCATCTGAAAGACCTGGGCCAGTTGGTCTGTCGCGAAATCGAAGCCGCCGGTGGTGTGGCCAAGGAGTTCAACACCATCGCCGTGGACGACGGTATCGCCATGGGCCACGACGGCATGCTGTACTCCCTGCCCTCCCGGGAGATCATTGCCGACTCCGTAGAGTACATGGCCAATGCCCACTGTGCCGATGCGCTGGTGTGCATCTCCAACTGCGACAAAATCACCCCGGGCATGCTGATGGCCGCCCTGCGCCTGAACATTCCGACGATCTTTGTTTCCGGTGGCCCCATGGAAGCCGGTAAAACCAAGCTGTCCGAGAACAAGCTGGACCTGGTAGATGCCATGGTGATCGCGGCTGATCCGACCGCCACCGACGAGATGGTGGAAGAATACGAACGCAGCGCGTGCCCCACCTGTGGCTCCTGCTCCGGCATGTTCACCGCCAACTCCATGAACTGCCTGACCGAAGCCATCGGCATGGCACTGCCTGGCAACGGTTCGCTGCTGGCTACCCATTCCGACCGTGAGCAGCTGTTCCTGAAAGCCGGCCGCCAGATTGTCGAGAACGCCAAGCGCTACTACGAGCACAATGACGCCAGCGTGCTGCCCCGCAGCATTGCCTCCCTGGAAGCGTTCCAGAACGCCATGACCATGGACATTGCCATGGGCGGCTCCACCAACACCATCCTGCATCTGCTGGCCGCAGCCCAGGAAGGCCAGGTGGACTTCACCGTGGCCGACATCGACCGGTTGTCCCGCAAGGTTCCTCAGCTGTGCAAGGTGGCCCCGAACTCGCCCCTGTACCACATGGAAGATGTGCACC
>CAYUNQ010000016.1:0-19299 GCA_964446185.1 uncultured Marinobacter sp.
AACGGTGCCATGATTGCCTATGCCGGAGCCCAGCGCCTGCGAGCCGGGCAGCGGGATGGTGAACGGATTGTGTCGGTGCCCCGCTGGCCGATGAATACCCTGCCGGCGGTGAATGAGCCCCGGGCTAACGGCCTTGTAGACTGAGTATTACAAACCGGTTTCCCTGCCCTGGGCCAGGCGGATCAGGTTATTGCGGTGGCGCACCACAATCAGCAAGGTGAGCAGGCCAAACAGGGGCAGGGTGTCCGGCTCCAGAAGGGCGCTGATCACTGGCCCACTGACAATCGCCACCAGCGAGGCCAGCGCGGAAATGCGCCAGCGCCACATGGTCACCAGCCAGATACCGGCCATGATCAGGGTGGTGAGTGGTGCCAGGGCCAGGCCGGCCCCCAGTGCGGTGGCCACGCCCTTGCCGCCTTTGAAGCGGTAGAACAGCGGAATCATGTGGCCGGTAACGGCGCACAAGGCCACGATGGCTTGCACCAGGATAGACACCCCGGCCATATGGGCCAGCCAGACCGGCAGAAAGCCTTTGAACGCGTCCAGTGCCAGGGTGGCCAGTGCCGGTTGCCAGCCGCCGGCCCGGTACACGTTGGTGGCTCCGGGATTGCCCGAGCCCAGCGCGCGCGGGTCTGGCAAATCCCAGGCTCGGCATACCGGAACGGCAAACAGGACTGAGCCGGCCAGGTAGGCGCCAAAGCAGAGCAGTACAATCAGAGTCGGGTTGCTGGTCACATCCATGGCTGCATCGCAGGTGCGCAGACGGCACCGGGTGTTCTGTGAGAAAATGCCGGCCCTTAAATCCGGCAGACAGGCGAACAGCCACAGTATCGCTTGCCTGTGCATTATTCAATCAGCCTTGAGTGGAACATCCTGGGAGTCCGGTTTGGCAGACGCTTCAACAGACATCGTGTTCATCGAAGGCCTGGCGGTAGAAACCGTTATCGGCGTGTACGACTGGGAACGCGAAGTAACCCAGCGGTTGCTGGTGGACCTGGACATGGCGTGGGATAACCGGCGCCCCGGTGCCAGCGACGATGTCGCTGATGCCTTGGACTACGCTGCAGTGAGTGAGCGGGTAACCGCGGTGTTACAGACCCTGCAGCCGCAGTTGCTGGAGCGGGCGGCAGAAGAGCTCGCCGGGATGCTGCAGAAGGAATTCGGTGTGCGCTGGCTCAGGCTGACCCTGCGTAAACCGGGGGCGGTGCCGGCAGCCCGGGCGGTGGGCGTGAAAATCGAGCGGGGAGAGCGGTGATGGCCAGGGTTTATATCAGTATCGGCAGTAACATCGACCGCTACCGGCACGTTATGGCAGCGCTGGATGCGTTACAGCACTGGTTTGGTGAGCTGGTAATTTCGCCGGTTTACGAGAGTGAGTCCGTCGGTTTTGACGGCTCCAATTTTCTTAACCTGGTGGTGGGTGTGGATACCGGCTTGCCGGTTGGCGAGTTGTCCTCCCGTTTCAAGCAGCTGGAGCGGGATAACGGGCGCAAGCCCAATGCCCCCAAGTTCAGCCCGCGAACGCTGGACCTGGATATTCTCACCTGGGGGAATGCCGCTGGCGTGACCGACGGCGTCGAATTGCCCCGGGCCGAAATCCTGAACAACGCCTTTGTGCTGCGTCCGTTGGCGGACATCGCGCCGGATGAGGTGCATCCGGTGTGTGGCGAGAGTTACGGCCGGCTGTGGCAGGCCTACAGCACCGACCAGAAACTCTGGCCGGTGGATTTCAGCTGGCAGGGGCGGCGGATTTCACAGGCCGTTGGCTGACCGGAACCGCTCAATCAGGTGGTCGGTGGCGCTGTCGCCTGAGCTGCCTTCACTCTTTTCGCCGAGCAGGCGTGGCAGGATTTCGTTGCCAATCTGCTTGCCCAGTTCCACTCCCCACTGATCAAAGCAGTCCACATCCCAGATTATGCTCTGCACAAAGGTGCGGTGTTCATACAGGGCCACCAGCGCGCCCAGAGTCTCCGGCGTTAGCTGTTCCATCATCAGGATATTGCTGGGCTGGTTGCCGGGGATCACTTTGTGCGGGGCCAGTGCCTGTGCGGCCGCCTTATCCATTCCGCTATCCAGCAGCTCCTGCATGGCCTCGTCCCGGGTTTTCCCCGCCATCATAGCCCGTGCCTGGCTCAGGCAGTTGGCAAACAGGGTGGCGTGATGGTGTTCTACCGGGTTGTGGGACTTCAGGGGGATCACAAAGTCTGCCGGGACCAGCCGGGTGCCCTGGTGAATCAGCTGGTGATAGGCGTGCTGGCCGTTGGCGCCTACGCCGCCCCACAGGATAGGACCGGTTGTAAAATCAACCGGGGTGCCGTGCTGGGTTACCCGCTTGCCGTTACTTTCCATGTCCAGCTGTTGCAGGTGTTCCGGCAGGTGCTTCAGGTATTCGTCGTAGGGCAGCACCGCGTGGCTGCCGGCACCCCAGAAATTGTTGTACCACACGCTGAGCATGGCCATCACTACCGGCAGGTTGCGCTCGGCAGGGGCTGTGCGGAAGTGGCAGTCCATGGCGTGGGCGCCGGCCAGCAGGGCCCGGAACTGCGCCATGCCCAGGGTCAGCGCGATGGGCAAGCCGATGGCAGACCAGAGCGAGTAGCGCCCGCCAACCCAGTCCCACATGGGGAAGATGTTCTCGGTAGCGATGCCGAAGCGGGTGGCGGCTTCTATGTTGGTGGTGACCGCCAGGAAGTGGCTGGCGATGGCGGCGTCAGTGCCGCCGTTGTCCAGGAACCATTGGCGAGCAACCAAGCTGTTGTCGAGCGTTTCCTGGGTGCGGAACGATTTGGACTGCACCAGGAACAGTGTAGTTTCCGGGGCCAGTGCCTTCAGGGTTTCAGTGATATCGGTGCCGTCGATATTGGCCACAAAGTGACAGTGAAGATCGCCCTGCCAGTAAGGTTTCAGGGCTTCGACCACCAGTTTGGGGCCCAGAAAGGAGCCGCCGATGCCAATGCTCACTACATCGGTAAAGCGCTTACCGGTGTGACCGCAGTGCTGGCCAGTTTGCACCGCCTCAACCAACCGCTCCATGCGCGCCAGTGTGCTGTGCACCTCTGGCATGATGTTGCGGCCGTCTACTTCTACTGCGGTGTCTGCCGGCTGGCGCAAGGCGGTGTGCAGGGCCGGGCGGTTCTCGGTGATGTTCACAATACCGCCGCTGAACAGGGCTTCGGTGCGGTGCTTCAGGCCGCAGCCGAGGGCCAGGTCGGCCAGTGCCTTCAGGGTATCGTCTGTGAGCCGGTTCCGGGAGAAATCCAGGGTCAGGCCGGCGGCTTCAATCAGGTACCGGGTGGCCCGCCAGGGGTCGTCCCGGAACAGGTCGCGCATGGGCCGCCCGGCCAGGGTATCTTTGTGCTGGACCAGGGCCTGCCATTGGGGGGTGCGTGTCAGTGGAGCCGCGTTGTCTGGCATCAGAGTATCCTTTCTGTCTGCCGCCGCCCCTGTTCGGGAGGGCGGCAGCTCCGTGGTTCAGCGGGTTACGGAAATGTTGTCGATCAGCCGTGTGGTGCCCAGGAAGGCGGCTACCAGCAAGGTGAGCTCGCGGTCGGACTCTGCTGCAGGTTTAAGGGTCAGGCTGTTCACAATATTAAAGTAATCCGGACGCAGGCCGGCACTGGCCAGGGCGTCTTTGGCTTCGTTTTCCAGGGTGCTGAAATCCGAGCGGCCCTGCTCCAGCTGGCTCGCCACGTTGGTGAGCGCTTTGTACACCACCGGTGCAATGGCCCGCTCCTGTTCCGACAGGTAACCATTGCGGGAGCTTTTGGCCAGGCCGTCGTCTTCGCGGATGGTCGGAGCGCCCACAATTTCAATGGGCATCATCAGGTCGCGGGTCATCTTGCGGATTACTGCCAGTTGTTGGAAATCCTTCTCGCCGAAGATGGCGATATCCGGCTGCACCATGTTGAATAACATGGTGACCACGGTGGCCACGCCCTC
This sequence comes from uncultured Marinobacter sp., assembly GCA_964446185.1. GTDB lineage: Bacteria > Pseudomonadota > Gammaproteobacteria > Pseudomonadales > Oleiphilaceae > Marinobacter. Next base: position 3,940 of record CAYUNQ010000016.1, read on the forward strand.
AAAGTGACCGGGCCGGCTGGCGCCGCAATGGCCTTCGCTGACTTCAGGAACCACTACCTTGGTCTGGTTGGCCAGGCCTTCCGGATAGATTTCATCCACCGCGGGGGCGAATACCAGGGTGTTGCCGGCCTCCGCCAGTTTGTTCTGGTCTTCGGTCAGGGTGCGGGGGTATTTGTCCAGGTCTTCGTTGGCTCCGAACTGCATCGGGTTTACGAAGATGCTGGTGACCACAATGTCTGCAGCTTCAGTGGCCTTGCGCACCAGCGAAACGTGGCCTTCGTGCAGGTTGCCCATGGTCGGCACCAGCGCGATGGTTTTTTCCTGCTGGCGGTAGGCCTTCAGGATGCTCCGGAGTTCTTTCAGTGAATGTACGGTTCTCATGCCTTGAACGTATGCTCCTCGGCGGGGAATGAGCGGTCTTTGACAGCGTTGGCGTAGGCCGCGATGGCTTCCGGAATGGAGCCAGTGTCTGCCAGGAAATCTTTCACAAAACGCGGTTTGCGGCCGGGCGTAACCCCCAGCATATCGTGCAGTACCAGCACCTGGCCATCCGTGCCGTTGCCGGCGCCGATGCCAATGACCGGGGCTTTGACTGCCTGGGTAATCCGGGCCGCCAGGGGAGCCGGCACACATTCCAGCAAAATTACGTCCGCGCCGGCAGCTTCCAGCTGGCAGGCATGCTCGATCATCGCCTCGGCTGCTTTGTCATCGCGGCCCTGGACCTTGTAACCGCCAAACTTGTTGACGAACTGTGGCGTCAGGCCCAGATGGGCGCACACGGGTACACCTCGTTCGCTCAGGGCTTCGATGGTGTCGCGCATCCAGTCGGTGCCTTCGAGCTTCACCATATGGGCACCGGCCCGCATCAGCTCTGCGGCATTGTCGAGGGCATCCGCCACAGTGCCGTAAGACATAAAGGGCATATCGGCCATGATCAGGGCGCCACGATTGCCTTTGGCTACACAGCTGGTGTGGTAAACCATGTGCTCCATGGTGACCGGCAAGGTGCTGTCGTTACCCTGAAGTACCATGCCGAGGGAGTCACCAATCAGGATCACGTCTACGCCCGCTTCACTGACCACCTGGGCAAAGGTGGAGTCGTAGGAGGTAAGGGCAGAAAAGGCTTCGCCCTTTTGCTTGTATTCCCGCAGGGTGTTGATGGTAACTGCCATAAGATCCTTGCCTTTGATTAGATGAATGCCGGGGTATACCTGATACAAGAGTAGCACGGAGTTGCCGGCTGTTGATCAGTTGCTTCCACCCGTGGGTGGCAGCTTGCGCAGCTGGTTATCCGGGCACCGGGACCGCAGCTGGTCAACCCGCCGGCCGTCGGGAAGGCTTAGTTGGGGGTTCAGGTCCAGCAAGGGTTGCAGTACGAAGTCCCGGTTTGCCAGTTCGGCGTGGGGCACGGTCAGCCGCTCATCGGTCAGCTGTTGGTCGCCATACAGCAGCAGGTCAAGGTCCAGCGTGCGCGGCCCCCAGTGTTGCAACCGTTCACGGCCGTGTGCCTGTTCGATGGCCTGCAGCTGGTCCAGCAGCTGGTGGGGGCTTAACCCCGTGCTCAGCTCAACCGCGCCATTCACGTAGTCCGGCTGGTCTTGTGGGCCTACCGGACGACTGGCATAGAAGGGGGACTGGGCCAGCAGGGTGGTCTCCGGCAGGGCTGCCAGTTCAGCAACGGCCCGGGCCAGTTGAGCTGCAGGGTCCTGCAGGTTGCTGCCCAGGCCAATGTAGGCCAGAACGGTCATGACTGAGGCGGCCTGGTGACCGGGCTGCGTTTGCGGCGCCGTTTCCGGGGCGCGGTAGCGGAACCGAGCTGGGACAGCATTCTTTCCTGGCCGCGTTCGTCGAGTCTCTGGAACTCGGTCCACCAGTCGCCCAGGCCAGCTTCGATTTCACCCGCAGATTCCCGCACCAGCAGGAAGTCGTAGGCGGCCCGGAATCGGGGATGGGTGAGCGTGGCAAAGGCCCGCTTGCCCTGGCGGCGGGGCAGGCGCATTTGCAGCTCCCAGATTTCTTTCATGGGGCCGGAGAAGCGCTTGGGAATGGAGGTAGCCTGAACCTGTCGGCCAATCACTTTGCCGATGGCGCCGTGCAGGGCCGGTTGTACCGGATCGCCGTTGTCCTGACGGCGGTGCCATTCTACCTGCAAGGCCGGCCAGAGCATGGCGGCGAACAGGAAGTAGGGTGTAACAGACTTGCCCTGGGCGATGCGGGCATCGGTGTTGCGCAGCGCCTGGCGGATAAGCTCGTCGGATTCGCCGGCTTCAATGGCCCGGGCGGTCTCCGGGAACAGCGGCTCGAGCAGGTTGTATTGCTGCAGCAGGTTATAAGTGGCTTCGCCATGGCCGGCGGAGAACAGTTTCAGCACTTCATCAAACAGCCGGGCCGGCGGAATGTGGCTCAACAGGGGCGCCAGCTCCCGGATCGGGGCTTCGGTTTCCGGTTCAATCTCGAACCCCAGTTTGGCGGCAAAGCGGATGGCCCGGAGCATGCGCACCGGATCTTCCCGGTAACGGGTTTCCGGGTCGCCGATCAGCCGGATCTGGCGATTCTTCAGGTCTTCTACGCCGTTGGCGAAATCGATAATGCTGAAGTCGCGGATGCAGTAGTACAGCGCGTTGATGGTGAAGTCGCGGCGCAGGGCGTCTTCTTCCTGATTGCCGTACACGTTATCCCGCAGCAGCAGGCCGTGCTCGCTGGTGCGGTGTTCGTCGTCTGCGACATCGTCTTCGGTGTCCCGGGCGTTGCCCCGGAAGGTGGTGACTTCGATGATTTCCCGGCCAAACACCACGTGCACAATACGGAACCGCCGGCCGATCAGGCGCGAGTTCCGGAACAGGTCGTGGACCTCTTCGGGCGTGGCATTGGTGGCAATGTCGAAATCTTTGGGTTTGCCGCCGAGCAGGATGTCCCGCACACCGCCGCCAACCAGGTAGGCTTCGTAGCCAGCTTTGTTCAGTCGGTGCAGCACTTTCTTGGCTGCCTCGCTGATCATCGAGCGGGACACGTTATGCTGATCCCTCGGGATCTCTTGCCGCTGGTAGTGTCGGGGTTTCTTTTTCCCGTTGCCGGGAATGAAAGAGCGGAGTTTTTCAACAAGTCGTCTAGGCATGGAATTCCGTGTTTGCGAGCCGCAAAAACGGGGATTTTAACGGTTTGCGCAGGAATTGCACACGTTTGGCGGGAATCCCGGGTAATAAAGTGGAATCAGGGGCTCCCTGAAGAGGGGATTTCAGGTTTTTCGGGGCCAGATAATCAAAAGGCGGGTTCGTGTTAACGAACCCGCCCTCAAAGCGTTGACGATCTGCATTGTTCTTGTTGTTGTCGGGATTTTTTTAATTTTTTGCCCCACCGTGTTGCCCCAAAGTCAGGGCCTGTAAGCAACGCAAACGGAAGGCTTTGAATACATGAGCGGTCAGAAACATAACGCGGGTTCTATAGCAGTTGCGGTGTCGCCTGTAAGGCGATTCTTCTCCACTTCTACAACTCGCGCATGTTGTGGGACCACTAAAAAAGCAAAGTACCCAAAACACTCAGTTCGCTCGCGTCCCGTTTTTGTTTTTGTTACCGGACGCTCATGCAGCTATTTGTTTTTGTTTTGGCGCTGCGTTGTCACTTTTGTTTTTGTTGTCGTGCGCTTAATAGGTTGCAGGGGGCGTGCCAGTTTTTGAAACATCTTTATTAACAGCAAGTTACGAAAATTGCAGATATAAGTGTTACCCCGTACCCGCTAGAAGTGTTACCTGCGTCTCGTTGCTTATGGGCGGAGTGTTACCGTGAGGAACAGGCGGGTAACAAATGACTCTCGGTTCATTTGTTACCCGCAGAGAAGTCAGCTGCCAGAGGTTTTCTTGCGGGGAATGCCCAGACGCTGGCGGCGTTCCCAGAGGGATTTTCGGCTGATCCCGAGTTTCTGGGCCAGCTCGGTTTCGCTCATACGGTCTTGATTTTCAAGCACATAGTGCTGGAAGTAGTCTTCCAGGGATAAATCGTTGGCAGAGTCGGCATCCCGGGCCGGGGTTTGTTCGTTATTTCCCTCCACCAGGGATTCCGGTATGTATTCAGCGTCGTAATCGTTGTCGAGGTCCAGTACCGCCGGGGTGATCACGTCGGTATCGGTGAGGATAGAAGCCCGCTCGATGGCGTTCTCCAGTTCCCGCACGTTACCGGGCCAGCGGTAGCGCTCCAGTGCCTGCATAGCTTGCGGACTCAGGCTGAGATCCGGGCGCCCGAGTTTCTCCGCTTGCTGTTTCAGGAACCGGCTGGCCAGTCCCAGAATGTCGGCCCGGCGTTCCCGTAGTGGCGGAAGGCGGATTTGCATGACGTTCAGGCGGTAATACAGGTCTTCCCGGAATTCGCCGGTGCGGGTCATGGCTTTCAGGTTTCGGTGGGTGGCGGCGATCATCCGCACGTTTACTTTCTGGCTCTGGGTTGAGCCCACCCGTCGTATTTCACTTTCCTGCAGTACTCGCAGCAAGCGGGCCTGTGCTTCGGCGGGCAGTTCGCCAATTTCATCCAGAAACAGGCTGCCCCCATCGGCTGCTTCGATCAGGCCGGTGCGTGCGGATACGGCCCCGGTGAAGGCACCTTTCTCATGCCCGAACAGCTCCGATTCAATCAGGCTTTCAGGAATGGCGGCACAGTTCACTGATATCAGTGGCTTTGAGGCCCGGGGGCTGAGCAGGTGCAGGGCCCGGGCGGCCAGTTCCTTACCGGTACCGGATTCGCCCTGGATCAGCACGGTGGTTTCTGTGGGAGCCACTTTGCGAATCAGGGTGAAGACTCGCAGCATTGGCTCGCAACTGCCGAACATGATGGTGGCCGGGTCGCCCGGCGCTGTTTCCCCGGCCGGTGCTGGTTCTGCGTCAGGGCGGTTGCTGGCAGGTTCATGGCTGCGGGCCAGGATGTTTTCCACGGCGGCCAGCATTTCATCATGGTCGAAGGGTTTGGCTATGTAGTCCACGGCACCCATTTTCATGGAATCAACGGCGGAACGCAGGCTGGCGTAGCTGGTCATGATCAGCACCGGGGTGTCTGGCGCGCGGGTGATCATTTCGGTGCCGGGGGCACCGGGCAGGCGCAGGTCGGTGATGATCAGGTCAAAGGTATCTGGCTCCAGCCCTTCGGCTTCTTCAACCGATACGGCATCGGCAACCTCATAGCCGGCATGCTGCAGCAGTTTTCGGACTGCTGAGCGGATAATGTCTTCGTCTTCAACTATCAGAATACGGGGCATATTGCGTTCACGACCTTTCGTTCGGGCTGCTGTTGCCGGTATCGGTTTCAGGCTCGTAGGCGGGCAGGCGCAGCCTCATACAGGTGCCCCGACCGGTGACTTTGTCGGCCGGGCTTTCTGCCTGGATGTTGCCATAGTGTTCTTCAATGATGCTGTACACCAGAGACAAGCCCAGGCCTGTGCCTTTGTTGGGCGCCTTGGTGGTGTAAAACGGCTCAAAGATGTGGTCCAGCTGGTCGGCTGGTATGCCGGAGCCTTCATCAATCACCTCGATGATAGCGGAGTAGCCATCGCCCTTGCCACTGACCGTTATGCTACCGCCGTCTGGCGAGGCGTCCCGGGCGTTGGCCAGCAGGTTAACAAATACCTGCACCAGCCGCTGTTCGTCGCCCAGTATCTGCATGGACTGCGGGCAGTCGTTAACGAAGCGGATGCCCATGCCGCGGTCGCTCAGTGACAGCAGGTTGATAGATTCTTCCACGCAGCGGTGTACGTTGACCGGCTCGTACCGGTTGGCATGGGCGTGGTTGCCGGTGCGGGCAAAGTTCATCAGGGACTGCAGAATGGCTGAAATGCGCCGGGTCTGCTGCTGGATCTGGTCGGCCGTTTCCAGAATGCCGGGGTCGTCGGTTTCCAGTTTCAGGTTCTGGGCGAGGGAGGAGATTCCAGTGACCGGGTTGCCGATTTCGTGGGCTACACCGGCCGCGAGCCGGCCCACCGAGGCCAGCCGTTCGCTGTGCATCAGTTCGTCTTCCAGCAGGCGGGTTTCGGTCTGGTCTTCCACCAGGATAATAGAGCCGCCCTCTGCGTGGTCCGGGCCGCTCAGGGCGGCTTTGTGCAGGTTCAGCCAGTGGGGCCTGCCGCGCAGGTCGAGCCGGTGCTTGTAGCGGTGCAGTTCGCTGCCATGGTTGAAGTCGTCCAGCAGGGTGTGCCAATGCTCGGGCAGGGCCATCAGGCGAGCGCCCACCACCTCATCCGCTGAAATGCCGGTAAGGGCTTCTATCGCGTGATTCCACATCAGGATCTCGCCGTCTTCACCAACAGAGCAGGCCGGTATGGGCAGGTTCTGCAAGGTCTGGCGGTAGTGGCGGCGCAGGTTGTCCAGTTCCCCGGCCAGACCAGTAAGCTGATTCTGGTAATCACCCAGAGCCCGCTCCACATAGCGGATATCCTGGCCGGTGCCGCCGTGAGTCAGGGGTTTGAAGCCCAGGTGCCGCTTCACAATATCCCGGGCAACCGAGGGCCCGAGCAGGCCGGACAGGTTGATCTCCACCTGGTCTCGCAGCCGCCGCAGCTGGTACGGGCGGAACTCTACATTGGGCAGCTTAAGCTGGCTCAGCGCCCGTTCAATTTCCCGCTGGGCCACGCTCTGGCCGAGAGGGTCTGCCAGTTGCTGGACGAATTCGGTGGAGGAGGCCGCCAGCAATTCACGGCGCTGGGGTCGGGACAAGGCTCCCATTGAGCAAGCCTGGGCTGCGCTGGCTTCTTCTGCCGATGCGGGGCTGATGATCGACACCAGGGCGAATACCGTGATATTCGCCGTCAGGCTGATAAAGGTGAAGATGTGCCAGTTGTCATAGCCGGGGGTGATTGGCAGGTTCAGCCAGTACAAAAAGTCGGTGGCGGTAGAGAACGGCAGCACCAGGGTGAACAGCCAGATGGTCAGGCCAGTGGTCAGGCCGGCAATCAGCCCCCGGCGGTTGCCTTCCGGCCAGTAAATAACCCCGAGTGCGCCGGGCAGCATTTGCAGGGTGCCGGACAGGGAAATAGCACCCAGAATGGACAGGTCCAGCTTCTGGCCGATGGTTTCGTGGAACAGCAGGGCGAGGAACAGGATGACCGCAACCAGCAGGCGTTTGACCCATTGCAGCCAGCGGTAGATGTCGCCCTGATCTTTTGGGGTTTTCAGGGGCAAAACCATATGGTTCAGCACCATGCCGGCCAGGGACAGGGTGCTGACAATCATCAGGCCGCTGGCAGCAGACAGCCCGGCAATGTACATGAGCAAGGTGAGGGCGGGGTTGTCCAGCGCCTGGGCCACGCCGATGCTGAAGAAAGCCGGGGGCGCCGTGACATCCAGCGCCTGGGCGCCCCACACGATCAGGGGCACCGGCAGGCCCAGCAGCAGCAAATACAGGGGTAGTCCCCAGCTGGCCTTGGCCAGGGCCCGGGGTGACGGGTTCTCGCTGAAGGTCATGTGGTACATGTGGGGTAACACAAGGGCGGCGGCGAACGACATCAGCATCAGGGCGCGCCAGCTGCCGTCGTTAATGGCCGTGGTCATAGTGGCTTCCGGGTGGGCATTCTGCGCCAGCCAGTCCTCCAGCCCTCGGGTACCATCAAAGACACCGAACAGGATAACGCCGCCAAGCACCAGCAATGCGCCGACTTTCACCAGCGAGTCGAAGGCAATGGCCAGTACCAGTCCCTGATGGTTGCCGGAGTTCTGGTGCCGCCGGGCCCCGAACAGCATGGTGAACAACACCACGATCAGGGCGAACATCAGGCTGATGGCTTCCCTTGAGGTATCTGGCGCCAGCAGGCTGGCTGATACCGTGACCGCCTGGATCTGCATGCTCAGCAAAGACAAAATGGCGGCAGCGGAACACAGGGTCACCAGGGTGCCGGCCCACTGGCTGCGGTAACGATAGGCAAACAAGTCGGCCAGGGAGGTGAGCTGATAAGCCCGGGCAATTCTCAGAATCGGATTGAGCAGTACCGGCGCCAGCAAAAAGGCACCACTGATGCCCAGATAATAGGCCAGAAATCCATAGCCGGATTCCGCCGCCATACCGACAGCGCCATAAACTGCCCAGATGCCCGCATAGACTCCCAGACTGAGTGTGTAAACCAGCGGGTGGCGGACCCAGCGGCCTGGCAGGGTGCCCCGCTCGGTGGCCCAGGCAATGCCAAACAGAAGAATAAGGTACAGAAGGCTGGCCAGTAACAGGCCGGTTGCACTAAAACTCATTGGGATCCCGCCGCCATTCCAGCCAGACGCCAATGGCTATCAGCCCGCCCCAGATCAGGTACGGGCTGTACCAGGCGTTGTCTGGCGAGGTCCACCAATCCAGGATGTTCGGGGAAAAAATATAGATGGCCAGTACCAGCAGAAAAACCAGACGGTAAATGTACATCGGCTCAGTGGTCCGAACGGGTGGGTGTATCGGGGGTTATACCACGGGCCTGCCGGGATGTCAGGGGAATAGCCTGTCGCTGCCAGTTTGCCCGGCCCCAGGCCAGCACGTCTTCCACGCCGCTACGGGCCAGTTCCTGCGGCGGGTTCTGCCCGAGCGCCTGCAAAGCCAGAACCAGGTTTTCAGCGGGGCGGGTGTCGTCCAGCGCGGGGGCGTGGGTCTGCTTGCTCAGTTTCTGGCCCCGCTCGTTCAGAATGACCGGGATGTGCAGCCAGTGCGGTGGTTGTGCCTTCAGTGCCCGATAGATCTGTTGTTGCTGGGCCGTCATCTCAAGCAGGTCTGAACCGCGGACGATATGGGTAATGCCCTGATCGATGTCGTCCACCACCACCGCCAGCTGGTAAGCGTAGAAGCCTTCCTTGCGCAGGATGACCGGATCGTCGAGTTCCGCCTGTACTTGCTGTTGCTGCGGGCCCAGCAGCTGGTCTTGCCAGTGGCTGGTTTCGTCATCCAGGGCGAACCGGATCGCGAACGGCTGGTTTCCGATACCGGCGGCACCGCTACGGCAGTGATCAGGGTGGCGCCCGCCATGGGCTTGCAGCTGTTTGCGCGAACACCGGCAGCGGTAGGCCTTGCCGGACTCCAGCAGCTGGCCGATGGCGGCCTGGTAGGCGTCATGACGTTTTGACTGAAAGCGCACGGGTTCATCCGGAAACAGGCCGTGGCAGTCCAGTGAACGGAGGATTTGTCCGGTGGCTTCGGGGGGTTCCCGCAAGGGGTCCAGGTCTTCGATGCGAACGAGCCAGTCACCGCCAGCGGTGCGGGCTTCCAGCCAGCTGGCCAGGGCCGTTACCAGCGAGCCAAAGTGCAGGGGGCCGGTTGGAGAAGGCGCAAAGCGCCCGCGATAGCGGGGTTGCTTCATAGGGAGTCTTCAGGCCGGTTGCGGGTGCAACCGGCCATCGGTGAGCAATCAGATACCGGTCTGGCGCTCGCGGATTTCTGCCAGCGTCTTGCAGTCGATGCAAAGTGTGGCTGTGGGACGAGCTTCCAGCCGGCGAATGCCGATTTCCACGCCGCACTGGTCGCAAAAGCCGTAGTCGTCTTTGTCGATGCGGTCGATGGTCTGGTCAATTTTCTTGATCAGCTTACGCTCGCGGTCCCGGGTACGCAGTTCCAGGCTGAACTCTTCTTCCTGGGTTGCGCGATCACTGGGATCCGCGTAGTTTGCGGCGTCTTCCTGCATATGGTGCATGGTGCGGTCCACTTCTTCCATCAGCTCCTGTTTCCATTGCAGGAGCAGATTTTTGAAGTGCTGTAGCATTTCAGCACTCATATACTCTTCACCCTTCTTCATCTCATAAGGGGTGAAGTTGGTAAAACGTTCGCGTGGTTGTTCTGCAGTGTTTGCCATTGAACCCGGCCTCTTGTTTGTACTTCACAAGAACGCTTTGTTTCCGCCGCGCCAGCGTGGCTGCGCGGTTTAACCCTGGATAAAGCATTCGTCCTGAATCGGGAGTTTGCGGAAAATAGCAGATAAGTTACGGGGGTGCCAGCCCTGTAACGCCTACTTTATGGGGAGATCACGTGAAGTATCCTGAACCTTTGGTAGAAGGGCGCCTGATCCGGCGCTATAAACGCTTTCTGGCGGATGTCCGCCTGCCCGATGGCGAGGAGGTAACGGCCCACTGTCCGAACACGGGTTCCATGCTCGGGTGCCAGCCGGATAACGCCCGGGTGTGGCTCAGCCGCAGTGATAATCCCAAGCGCAAGCTGAAGTACACCTGGGAGCTGGTGGAAACCTCGCCCGGGGTGCTGGCCTGTGTGAATACTGCCCGCCCCAATGCCCAGGCCCGACACGCCATTGAAACCGGCGTGGTGAGCGAGTTGTCTGGCTATGGGAGTGTCCGCAGCGAAGTGCGCTATGGTGAGGAAAAAAGCCGGATCGACCTGTTGCTGTCTGGCCATGCCAGCAAGCCGGATGCCTGGGTGGAGGTGAAGAATGTCACCCTGGCTGAAGGCGGGCAGGGTTACTTTCCGGATGCCGTCACCGAGCGGGGCCAGAAGCATTTGCGGGAACTGATGGCGCAGGTGTCCAAGGGTGACCGTGCGGTGCTGTTCTTTCTGGTGAACCACACCGGCATCGAAGAGGTGCGCCCCGCAGACCACATTGATGCCCGCTATGGCCAGTTGCTGCGCCAGGCACGTGAAGCGGGGGTGGAAGTCCTAGCTTACCGCGCGGCCCTGGCCGGCGCTGATGGCAACCCCACCGGCCGGCTGGACCTGACCGGCGCGTTACCGGTCATTCTGGAACCCTGACCGGTAACGCGCAGCGGGCTTACTGTGCCGGCTGTAAGCCCAGATGCTGGCGGATGCGGTCTGCCACTGCCTCGGCTACATGCTCCTGTTCGGTGTGCAGGTGCACGGTGTGGGTTTTCTCTTCTGTGGTCAATGGCTCGAACCAGCTTTGCTGGGCATCCAGCAGTTCTTCGGTGGCCTCGGAGGCATCGCCCTTGCGCTTGCGTACCCACTCCCGGCGCAGTTGTTCCGGGGCTTCGCAGTGCAACAGGGCGAAGGGCACGCCCTGGCTCTCGGCAACACTGGCAAACAGGCTGCGCTCACTTTCTTTCAGGCAGGCAGCATCCACAATGACAGAAGCGCCGGAGGCCAGCAGGTCGCCGGCCAGGCTGGCCAGGTGCTGATAGGTTTGCCGGGTTACTTCCGGGCTGTACAGGTCTTCACCCAGGCCGGACTTGCTGTCATCCAGCGGCCCCAGGCCATGCAGGCGTTTACGCTCAACGTCCGAACGCAGGCGGATCAGGCCCAGTTCAGCCGCCATGGCAGCGCTCACGCAGGTCTTGCCGCTGGCCGAAAGCCCGGTGGTGGCCAGCAGGTAATGGTTGGGAATGGCACCGTAGTCTTCGGCCAGCTGGGCATAGCTGCGATAGCGCTGCATCAGCTCTTCCCGTTCCTGCTCGTTCAGGCTCGGGTTGCCCATAGTGAACAGGGCAATCTTGGCCCGCACCATGGCGCGGTAGGCCTTGTACAGGGGCAGCAAAGTCAGCCCTTCGAAGTCGCCCCGGTATTCCAGGTAGGTGTTCAGCACCAGATTGGCCAGCGCCTGCTCGCCCCGGGACTCCAGGTCCATCAGCAGGAAGGCCAGGTCGTTCATCACATCAATCCAGCGGAACGGCTCGTTGAATTCGATGCAGTCGAACACCGTTACCTTGTCGTTGAACACGGTGATGTTGGCCAGGTGCAGGTCGCCGTGGCACTCCCGCACCAGGCCGCCGGCCCGGCGGGCAGCAACCAGCTCACGATGGCGTTCGAAAGTGGTACGGGTCCAGTCTTCCAGGGCATCCAGCTGGGTCAGCAGGGCCTGGTCGGTCAGCAGCGGGCGGATCTGGTCAAAGTTTTCCTGCATGGCGGCGTAGACCGCTTCGGGTGTGCCTAGCGGCTTATCACCGGCAATTGGCGCCAGGCTGTCATGAAAGAGGGCGGCCTGGCGGGCAACACTGGTGAGCAGGTCTGGTGTCAGTTCGCCGCGTTCCTGGCGCTTATCGAACAGCTCGTCCTGGTTGAACTGGCGCATGCGGATGGCGTATTCAAAGGGCTCGCCGTCACCGCCGATTTGCGGGTGCTCGGGGCTGCCGGTGATGGGCAGTACATCCAGGTAAAGCTCTGAGGCCAGCCGGCGGTTAAGCCGAAGCTCCTCTTCGCAGAAGTGTTTGCGGCGTTCGAGGGTTGAGAAATTGAGGAAGCCGAAATCCATGGGCTTCTTGATCTTGTAGGCGTAGTCGCCGGTCAGCAGAACCTGGGAAATATGGGTTTCGATTACCCGGAATTCTGTTACCGGGTGGTCGTATAATTCCGGGTTCTGCAGTGCCTTCACCAGTGTGTCCGGGGCGTTCTCGCTCACATTGTTCTCCTGGGGTTCCCTGAACTTGTTGATTTTTCTTGCTCTATCATAGCGGTCAGATTACAGAAATAACACACAACAGGCCTGCCGGTCGCCCATGTGGCTTCGTTATAATCGCGGCATGAGTAAGTCATCGTCTTCCCGTAAAAAATCTCCCAAATCCCGCTCCGGAAACAAAAAAACCGGCTTCTGGCGCTTCATGTTCCGGGCCGGCGCCCTGGGCCTGGTGTTGCTGGCCGGCTGGATGGTGTACCTGGACGCCGTGGTCACCTCCCGTTTCGAAGGCCGGCGCTTTGAGGTGCCGTCTCGCGTGTATGCCCGGCCGCTGGAGCTGTACGACGGTGCCAGCGTAAGCGCGGCAGGCCTGGAGCGGGAGCTGGAACTGTCCGGTTATCGCCCGGGCGATGGCGTGCGGGCCGGCACTTATCAGCGAAATGGTGGCCGTTTCGTCATCAGTACCCGTGGTTTCCTGTTCCCGGACGGTGAAGAAGCCCGGCGCCGGTTATCGCTGGTGGTGAGTGGCGACAGGGTCAGCTCGTTTTCAGTGCTGGCGGGGCCATCGGCTGCGATTGTGCGGCTGGAACCGGCCCGCATTGGCGGTATCTACCCGGCCCACCGCGAAGACCGGGTGCTGGTGCAACTGGAGGACGTGCCGGAATTGCTGCCGCTGGGTTTGATGGCGGTGGAAGACCGCCGCTTCTATGACCACTTCGGCGTTGCGCCCCTGTCCATTGCCCGGGCCATGCTGGCCAATCTCAAGGCGGGCGGAATTGTGCAGGGCGGCAGCACCCTGACCCAGCAGCTGGTGAAAAACTTCTTCCTGAGCCGGGAGCAGACACTGGTTCGCAAAGGCAACGAGGCCCTGATGTCGGTGTTGCTGGAACTGCATTACGACAAAGACGACATCCTGGAAACCTACCTGAACGAGGTATATCTGGGGCAGGCCGGCACCCGAAGCATTCACGGCTTCGGCCTGGCCAGCCAGTTCTATTTTGGTGAAAGCCTGAAAGACCTGGCCCCGCACCAGCTGGCACTGCTGATTGGTATGGTAAAAGGCCCCAGCTATTACAACCCCCGCCGCCACCCGGAACGGGCTACGGCGCGCAGGAACCTGGTACTTGATGAAATGGCCGAGGCCGGGCTGCTGGCCGAACCGGAGCTGGCGAAGCAGAAATCACGCCCACTGGGCGTGAGCGCCAAGCCTTCGTTTACCGAGAATCGTTACCCGGCCTATATCGACCTGGTACACCGCCACCTGGCCCGGGATTACCAGCAGGAAGACTTGCAGAGTGAAGGCCTGCGCATCTTCACCACCCTGGACCCGGCCGTGCAGCATGCCTCTGAAACTGCGGTCAGCAAAACCCTGCCGAAACTGGCGAACGCTGATGTACTGGAAGCGGCCCTGGTGGTCACCGCAAAAGATACCGGCGAGGTGCTGGCATTGGTGGGTGGTAAAGACCCGCAATTTGCCGGCTTCAACCGTGCCGTGGATGCCCGCCGGCCCATGGGTTCGCTGATCAAGCCGTTCACCTACCTGACCGCCCTGGAACAGCCGGACCGCTATACGCTGATCACGCCGGTTAAAGACACGGCCTTTACCCTGGAGTTTGATGACGGCCGGCTCTGGCAGCCGAGAAACTTTGACAAGCAAGAGCGTGGCGAAGTGCCCCTGCACCTGGCCTTGTCAAAATCCTACAACCTGCCGGCGGTGCGGGTGGGGTTGGATGTGGGCATTCCGAAGGTCCAGAAAACACTCCGGGATTTTGGCGTAACCACGCCCATTTCCGATTACCCGTCGATGCTGCTGGGCTCTGTCTCCCTGGCTCCGGTGGAGGTGGCCCAGATGTATCAGGGCCTGGCCACCGGCGGTTTCAACACGCCCTTGCGCACCATCCGGGAAGTGACCGATGCCGATAACGAGCCGTTGTCCCGCTACAACCTGAAAGTGGACCAGGTGGCAGACCCGGCGGCCGTGCACCTGGTGCAGTACGCCATGCAGGAAACCATGCAGGAAGGTACCGGTCGCTCGGCCTACTACACCCTGCCGGACCAGCTAACCCTGGCAGGTAAGACCGGCACCACCGATGATGGCCGGGATGCCTGGTTTGCCGGTTTCAGTGGCGATCTGGTAGCGGTGGCCTGGGTGGGCCGTGACGACAACGGGCCAACCGTGCTGACTGGTGCCTCTGGCGCGCTGCCGGTATGGTCGGCGATGATGGCGCAGATTCCCCAGCACGGGTTTTCACCAGTCATGCCGGACGGCGTGCAGTATCATTGGGTAGATGCACAGGCCCAGGCCCTGACCGGTGAGGGCTGTGCCAATGCCCGCCTGGTGCCGTTTATCACCGGGAGTGAGCCGGCCATGCGCACCGATTGTAATGGTAACATTGGCGGGCAAATTCGCAGTTGGTTTGAAGGATTGTTCCGATGACAAAAGTAACCTGTATCCGCTTGGCGCCCCTGGCTCTCGTGCTGGCCCTGGCGGGGTGCGCCAGCGGCCCCGGTGGTGGCTCCATTTATGTGCCTATGGGCGGCGGTGAACCGTCCCGGGCACCGGCGCCGCCGCGAACTGCGGAGCCTGAACAGGAGCCGGAACCCCGGGTATGGCGTAAAAGCGAAGAGCCCGCTGTGAGCGAGCCGGAACAGCCGGCCCGCACCCCCAGTTACCAGGAATCCGGCGACGCCTTGCCGGCCGCCGCGGTAACCCTGATTCGTGATGCCGACCAGCGTTTGCAGCAAGGGGATTCCGCCGGCGCCATTTCCCGGCTGGAGCGGGCCCAGCGCATTGCACCCCGGTCAGCGGAGGTGTACTTCAAGCTGGCGGAAGCCTATGTGGCCGGTGACAACCTGGGCGCGGCAGAACAGTTCACTCTGAAGGGGCTGTCTCTGGCAGGCAGCAATTCAGGGCTGCAGCGTTCAGGCTGGTTGTTGCTGGCGGATATCCGTCGGGCTAGGGGGAATGTTGCGGGGGCCAGCCAGGCTGAGGATCGGGCACGGGCGTTGTAACCGAGGCTATCCGTGGCCTCTGGCCTTTCTGCAGCGTAATCAGGGCTGCAGGGGAATGGGGT
>CAYUNQ010000017.1:0-19250 GCA_964446185.1 uncultured Marinobacter sp.
CAACTCTTTGGCGGCCTCAGCACAGGCCATAACCGCCACTTGCGGCTGGAACTCCACACACAGCCTGGCCAGTTCTGAAGCACGGGTTCCCGCCGTCAGGGCATAGACCGAAAAACGATCAGGGTGGCGGCGGATAACGTCCAAGGTGCTCAGGCCGATCGAGCCGGTGGCTCCAAGTACCGTTACGCTGCGCCTGGTCATAAATTCCAGATACCCGTAGACAACCAGCCCAGCAGCGTGATCATCAGGGCAAACACGGGAATGGCGGCCGTCAGGCTGTCGATGCGGTCCATAATGCCGCCATGGCCAGGCAGCAGAGCGCTGCTGTCTTTAATGCCCCGGAAACGTTTGAGCATGCTTTCCAGCAAATCACCCAGCACAGACACCAGGGCGGTCAACACGCTGGCCAGCACCAGCAGCACGGCCTGTACGGTACCGGCGCCGGCAATCTGGCTGGCCACTACCGCCAGCACGGCCACCGCCGCCAGGCCACCCCACACGCCGGCCCAGGATTTGCCCGGGCTGACATTAGGAGCTAGCTTGGCCTTGCCGAATGCCCTGCCGGCAAAATAGGCGCCAATGTCGGCAACCCACACCACAAAGAAGATATACAGGATAGCCAGCAGGTTGTTGCTGAGCTCGCCAAACTGGAAGCTGCCGGTACGCAGGTGGTTCAGCCCCACCCAGGCCGGCACCAGTACAAACAGCCCCATCAGCGCTCTCACCGCCATGGAGCCCCACCGCTCAGAGCCGGCCGGATAGCGGCTCACCAGCCCGAAACACACCAGCCACCAGAGCAGAGCCAGCCACAGCACGGTTATTGCCGGAAGCTGCAATTGCCAGACCACAGCCAGCAACGCTGCAACAGCCAGCGCATAGGCTATACGCCCCGGCTGCTTCTCGATACCGGACATGTTGGCCCACTCCCAGGCACCGAGCGAGATGATAGCGCCGGTGAACAGGGCAAAGCCGGCCGGGGGCAGGAAGAAAATGCCGCCGATCGCGATTGGGGCCAGGATAAGTGCGGTAATAATTCGGATTTTTAACACGTCTATGGTCGCTGTATCGTTATTGTTGTGCGGCGCGGGCGGCGATCTGGTCGTCGGTCTGGCCGAACCGGCGCTTGCGCCCGGCATAGGCTTCCAGTGCCTTCTGCATCTCGTCGACTTTGAAATCGGGCCAGAACACCTCAGAGAAGTAAAATTCGGTGTACGCCAGGTGCCACAACAGGAAATTGCTGATGCGCTGCTCGCCAGCCGTACGAATCAGCAAGTCAGGCATGGGCAGGTCACCGATACTCAGGTGCTGCTGGATCAGGTCATCAGTGATATCTGAAGCTTCCAGCTCGCCAGCGCGCACTTTTTGGGCCACTTGCCGGGTGGCCTCGGTAATATCCCAGTGGCCGCCGTAATTGGCGGCAATCACCAGGGTCATGGCGGTATTGTCACGGGTGAGCGTTTCGGCCCGCTCCATGTGTTCCTGGAGGGTCGAATTAAACGCGGAGCGGTCGCCGATAATACGCAGGCGGATGTTGTTCCGGTGCAGCTTTCGCACCTCCCGCTCCAGCGCAATCAGGAACAAGCGCATGAGTGCAGACACCTCGTCTTTCGGCCGGCGCCAGTTCTCACTGGAAAACGCAAACAGGGTGAGCACTTCCACGCCTTGCCGGGCACAGGTTTCTACCACGGCTTTCACCGCATCCACGCCGGCCTTGTGGCCTGCCACTCCCTTGAGCCGGTGCGCCTTGGCCCAGCGGTTATTGCCATCCATGATAATGGCCACATGCCGGGGGCGGCTGCCTGCCTCCACCGGAATTTCTGCGGTTACTTGTCCCGTCATGAAATCCTCTGCGCAGCAGACATCCAGCCGCCGCTCATTCTGCTTCTGAAAAGACCCGACGGTTATACCGCCATCAGGTCCTCTTCCTTCGCCTTCAGCATTTTCTCGACTTCAGCGATGTACTTGTCGGTCAGCTTCTGGATTTCTTCTTCACCACGGCGCTGATCGTCTTCGCTGATTTCTTTATCCTTCAGCAAATCCTTCAGCATGCTGTTGGCATCGCGACGGGCGTTACGGACCGACACGCGGCCGTGCTCGGCGTCGGCCTTGGCCTGCTTGACCATTTCCTTACGGGTTTCTTCGGTCAGCATGGGCATGGGCACCCGGATCACATCGCCGTTGGTAGACGGGTTCAGGCCCAGATCAGACATCATGATGGCTTTTTCGATGGTGGGAACCAGGTTCTTTTCCCAGGGCGATACCATCAGGGTGCGGTTATCTTCCACGTTTACGCTGGCGATCTGCTTTAGCGGCGTTTCCTGGCCGTAGTAGTTCACCATCACGCTGTCGAGAATGGCCGGGTGGGCACGGCCGGTACGAATCTTGTTAAAAGCCGAGTGCAGAGCCTCCAGGCTCTTAGTCATTTTCTTCTCGGCGTCTGCTTTGATGTCGTTAATCACGTAGAAATCCTCAATTCGTTATTCGATCAGTGTGCCTTCTTTCTCACCGGTCACAATGCGGGTGAGAACGCCGGGCTGGTTCATATTGAAAACCCGCAGCGGCATGCCGTGGTCCTGGGCAAGCACGATGGCTGTCAGATCCATCACGCCCAGCTTTTTCTCCAGAACCTCATCGTAGGTCAGGTGATCATATTTTACTGCGGTCGGATCAAGATTGGGATCAGCCGAATAAACACCGTCCACCTTGGTCGCTTTAAGTACCGCATCTGCCTCGATTTCAATACCACGCAGGCAGGCGGCAGAATCCGTAGTAAAGAACGGGTTACCGGTGCCGGCACTGAAGATCACCACATCGCCTTCTTTCAGGTCACGCACGGCGCGGCGGCGATCATAATGCTCCACAATACCACTCATGGGGATGGCCGACATTACCCGGGTGCGGATGTTGGAACGCTCCAAGGCGTCGCGCATGGCCAGGCCGTTCATCACGGTGGCCAGCATACCCATGTGGTCGCCGGTTACCCGATCAAGCCCGGCGGCACTCAGGGCAGCACCGCGGAACAGGTTGCCGCCTCCGATGACCAGGCCAACCTGGACACCGATGCCGATCAGGGCTCCGATTTCCAGGGCCATACGGTCGAGAACTTTGGGATCAATACCGAAGTCGTGGTCGCCCATCAGGGCTTCGCCGCTGAGCTTGAGCAGAACACGCTTGTATCTGGGCTGGCTTTTTGAAGATGTCGACATAGTGATCCCCTTCTCGTCTGTTGGCTGTCCGGTATCAAACCCGCTGCAGGCTTGTATCTGACATACTCCTCAAAAAAAGGGGTATCTCAGATACAAGCCCGCCACGAAAACCGGGAAAACCCGGCTGACGTGGCAGACTCAGGTAGCACTGCCGCTTAGAGCGACAGCGCCAGAAAGAAGGATCAGGCCTTGCCTGTGCTAGCGGCAGCAGCCACTTCAGCAGCAAAATCCACTTCTTCTCTCTCGATGCCTTCACCCACTTCCAGGCGAACGAAGCCAACCAGCTCGCCACCGGCGGCCTTGATCAGTTCGCCCACTTTCTGGTCGGGGTTCTTGACGAATGGCTGTTCCACCAGGCTGTTTTCAGCCAGGAACTTATTGATACGGCCACCCATCATCTTCTCAACGATCTCAGCCGGCTTGCCAGCCATATCCGGCTGAGCCCTGATGATTTCCTTCTCTTTTTCCAGCTCTTCGGCAGGCATTTCATCCGGCTTGCCAATGCGCGGGTTAACCGCAGCAACGTGCATCGCGATGTCACGGGCCAGCTCTTCGGTACCAGCACTCAGAGCTACAACAGAAGCGATCTTGGTGTTGCTGTGAACGTAGCCACCTACAACCGGGCCTTCAATCTTAACGATACGACGAACGGTGATGTTCTCGCCGATCTTCTGAACCAGCGCTTCGCGCTTGGCTTCCAGATCGCCCGCCATCAGAGCCGCAACGTCGGTTTCGCCTTTTTCGAAAGCAACATTCAGAACGTCGTTGGCGAAGTTCAGGAAGTTGTCGTCACGGGCTACGAAGTCAGTCTCGGAGTTTACTTCCAGAATGAAGGCAACGGTGTTGTCGTCAGACACTTTAACCAGAGACACGCCTTCAGCAGCGGTACGGCCGGCTTTCTTGGCGGCCTTCAGGCCGGAAGACTTGCGCAGCTCTTCGATTGCAGCGTCAACACTGCCTTCAGCTTCAACCAGTGCTTTTTTGCACTCCATCATGCCAAGGCCGGTACGCTCACGCAGCTCTTTGACCATTGCAGCGGTAATTGCAGCCATGTTCAGTCCTCTTAATCGTTTCCGAATTCGGTGGGGAGGTATGCCCGGATAAACAGGCGGGCATACCTTACAACTTAAACGTGAAGCTTAAGTGTTACTCAGCAGCCGGAGCGGCGCCTTCGGCGTTTTCGCTGACTTCAACAAACTCATCAGCAGCACCGGAAGACTGGGAAGCCTCCAGGCAGGTGTCGGCAACAGCTTTCACGTAGATCTGGATAGCGCGGATGGCGTCATCGTTGCCCGGAATCACGAAGTCAACGCCGTCAGGGTTGCTGTTGGTATCAACAACACCGATAACAGGAATACCCAGCTTGTTGGCTTCTTTGATAGCGATACGCTCGTGGTCTACGTCGATCACGAACAGCGCGTCTGGCAGGCCGCCCATGTCTTTGATACCACCGATGGAACGCTCAAGCTTGTCCATTTCACGGGTACGCTCGAGAGCTTCTTTCTTGGTCAGCTTGTCGAAAGTACCGTCCTGGCTCTGGGCTTCCAGCTCGCGGTAGCGACGGATAGACTGACGGATGGTTTTGTAGTTGGTGAGCATGCCACCCAACCAGCGATGGTTAACGAACGGCTGGCCGGAACGCTCGGCTTCTTCCTTGATGATCTTGGCGGCAGCACGCTTGGTGCCAACGAACAGGATCTTGTTCTTGTTCTCAGCCAGGGACTGAATGAAGTTCAGGGCTTCATTCATAGCCGGAACAGTCTGCTCCAGGTTGATGATGTGAATCTTGTTGCGGGCACCAAAGATGTACTTACCCATTTTCGGGTTCCAGTAACGAGTCTGGTGACCAAAGTGAGCACCTGCTTTCAGCAGGTCACGCATATTTACCTGAGCCATGATATTTACCTTTTAGCTTCGGGTTAGACCTCCACGCGTCCAATTGCCCCAACCAGTCTCTGTAAGCGCATTATGTGAGCTGCTAACAGGTACCGGCACCCTGGGACAACGTGCTGACACGTGTGTGAATTTGCCGGATTCGTTTCCGGCGGGCGCGTTTATACCACAAAGCGCCCGCCGCTTGCCATTAATTTTAACCCTGAGCTATGGCGCCCATAGCAGCCACCTCGCCTTGTACCTTACCCCTCTGGCCCTTAAAATGGCTGTTTGACGCAAATCAACAGGAAGCCCGATGCAAGTATCTATCAAGACCCCCGAAGAAATCGAAAAGATGCGCGTAGCCGGCCGCCTGGCTGCTGAAGTTCTGGAGATGATCGGCGAGCACGTCAAGCCCGGCGTAACCACCGAAGAACTCGACCGCATTTGCCACGACTATATTGTGAACGAGCAAAAAGCCATTCCGGCTCCGCTCAACTATAAAGGGTTTCCGAAGTCGATCTGCACCTCGGTCAACCACGTTGTCTGCCACGGCATCCCGTCAGACAAAAAAGTGCTGAAAGACGGCGACATCATCAATATCGACGTCACCGTTATTAAAGATGGCTACCACGGCGACACCAGCAAGATGTGGATCGTCGGCAAGCCCAAGCCCGGCACCGAGCGCCTGATTCAGGTTACCCAGGAGTGCCTCTATAAAGGTATCGCCCTGGTCAAGCCGGGCGCGCGCCTGGGTGATATCGGCCATGTAATCCAGCAGCATGCCGAGAAACACCGCTACTCCATCGTGCGCGATTACTGTGGCCACGGCATCGGTGCGGTATTCCATGAAGAGCCGCAGGTGATGCATTACGGCAAGCCCGGCACCGGCGTAGAGCTTAAAGAAGGCATGACCTTCACCATAGAGCCCATGCTGAACCAGGGCAAGTACCACACCAAGATGCTGGCCGATGGCTGGACCGCCGTCACCAAGGACCACAAACTGTCGGCTCAGTGGGAGCACACCATCCTGGTAACCGCCGATGGCCACGAAGTACTGACCAAGCGAACGGAAGAGTCCTTCTAAGTGGCCCGAAGCGAGCTGGAGTCCCGCATCAGTAACGACCGGTCTCCGGTCTCCGCCGCCCGGCAGCTGCTGCGGGAAAGCTACGACGCAGATGCCTCGGCGTTCCGCCAGGGCGCAGACGTACGAGCCCTGGTTCGCTCAAGGGCAGATACCGTAGACACCGTCCTCCGGCTGATCTGGAACCGGTACCCCTTCGCTCGCTCCGAAGACATCGCCCTGATTGCCGTAGGTGGCTACGGCCGGGGTGAACTGCACCCCCACTCCGATATCGACCTGCTGATTCTCACCCGCGAAGGCATGCCTCCCGAATGGCAGGACGATCTGGGCGCCTTTATTACCCTGCTGTGGGACCTGAAACTCGATATCGGCCACAGCGTGCGCAGCATGGATGAATCCATCGCTGCCGCCCGGGAAGATATCTCGATCCTTACCAACCTGCTGGAGACCCGTACCATCGCCGGGCCCGACAGCTTGCGGCAGGCCTTGAGCGAACAGGCCTATTCCGACGAAGTCAGCTCCGACAAGGCCTACTTTGTCGCCAAGCGGGAAGAACAGCAGCAACGCCACAAGAAATACGGCGACACCGAGTACAACCTGGAGCCCAACGTAAAAGGCTCCCCAGGCGCCCTGCGGGACATCCAGACCATCGGCTGGATTACCAAGCGCCACTTCGGCCTGCAAAGCATGGCGGACCTCACCCGCTTCAGCATCCTGACCGAAGAAGAACACCAGATTCTGCACGAAGGCGAAACCTTCCTGTGGCGCCTGCGTTTCGGTCTGCAGCTGGTTGCTGACCGCAACGAGAACCGCCTGCTGTTTGATCACCAGCGGGCCCTGGCCCAGATGCTGGGTTATCAGGACGAAGGCAAGCGGCTGGGCGTTGAACTGATGATGCAGCAGTACTACCGCACAGTACTGGCCCTGGCCGAGATTACCGACGTACTGCTGCAATTTTACGACGAGGCGATCCTGGGCAGCGGCAGTGAAGACGAAATCCGCCCGCTCAACAAACGCTTCCAGATGCGCAACCTGTATATAGAAGCGATCAATAACCAGGTCTTTGCCTACGCCCCCTACGCCATCATGGAAATTTTTGTGCTGATGGCGCAGCACCCGGAGATCAAAGGCATTCGCGCCACCACCATCCGGTCGCTGCGGGCCCACCGGCACCTGATTGATGACGCCTTCCGTAACGACCTGGCGGTAACCACCCTGTTCATGGAGCTGCTGCGCACCCCGCACCCGCTGAACCAGACCCTGTCGGCCATGAAGAAGTACAACGTGCTGGGCCGCTACCTGCCGGAGTTTGGCCAGATCATCGGCCAGATGCAGCACGACCTGTTCCATATTTATACCGTGGACGCCCATACCATGCGGGTAATCCGCAACATGGTGCGACTGACCGGCACCGAGGCCCAGACAGAATACCCCCTGGCCTCGCGGCTGATTCACCGGCTTCCCAAGCTGGACCCCCTGTATATTGCCGGCCTTTACCACGATGTCGCCAAGGGCCGGGGTGGCGACCATTCCGAGCTGGGCGCCATTGATGCCGAGGCTTTCTGCCAGCGGCATCACCTGAGCGAACGGGATACCCAGCTGATCTCCTGGCTGGTAGAGAACCACCTGTTCATGTCCATGACCGCCCAGCGCAAGGACATTTCAGACCCGGACATCATCCAGGCCTTTGCCCGGGCTATGCCCAGCCAGGCCCACCTGGATTACCTGTACATTCTGACGGTGTGCGACATCAGCGCCACCAACCCGAAACTCTGGAACACCTGGCGCGCTTCCCTGCTGCGCCAGCTGTATATCGAAGCCAAGCGGGCCCTGCGCCGCGGTATCGACACCCCGGTAGACCGCCAGGCCTGGATAGACGCCACCCGGGAAGAAGCCCGGGAAATCCTGCACGCCCAGAACATGACCGACGAACAGATCGAAAAAATCTGGGACACGGTCGACGAGGAATACTTCCTGCAGGATTCCACCGTGGACATTGCCTGGCAGACCGCCGCCATCGTCCGCCATGGCGACAACCCGGACCCTCTGGTGCTGATTCGCGACACCCGGGGCGGGCCCACAGACGGCTATTCCCAGATCATCATCTACATGAAAGACCGTGCAGACCTGTTTGCGGCCACTACGGCCGTGCTGGAGCAGCTGAACCTGAACATTGTCGACGCCCGCATCAACTCCAGCGAAGGGCCTTATTCCATCAGCTCCTACGTGGTGCTGGATGAGCAGGGCCAGCCGCTGGGCGTCGACCCCGCCCGTAAAGAGCGGGTGCGCAAACGCCTGATCGAAGAACTGGATGACCCTGAAGACTACCCGGACATCATCCACCGGCGCACCCCGCGCCAGCTGAAGCACTTCGCCTTTCCCACCGAAGTGACCTTCTCCAACGACACCGTCAATCAGCGCACGGTGATTGAAGTGATCACCCCGGACCGCCCCGGCCTGCTGGCCCGTATTGGCCAGGTTTTCCTGGATCACCGGGTGCGACTGACCAACGCAAAAATTGCCACCCTGGGTGAGCGGGTAGAAGACGTTTTCTTCATTACCGACGAACACGGCGAACCCCTGAGCGACCCGAACCTCTGCCAGACGCTGCAACAGCATCTCTGCAAAATGCTGGACGATATTCAATGAATCCGAACCTGGAACGACTGCACCCCTACCCTTTCGAAAAGCTGGCCAAACTCAAGGCCGGTATCAGCGTGCCGGAACACCTGGCGCCGATTTCACTGGGCATTGGAGAACCCAAACACCCGTCACCCGCCTTTGTTAAACAGGTGATTGCCGACAACCTGGACAAGCTGGCCAACTACCCCACCACCAAGGGTATTGACGAGCTGCGCGAAGCCATCGCTAACTGGGCCAGCCGCCGCTTCCAGCTGGCCGAGGGCACGCTGGACCCCGCCAGGAACGTGGTCCCGGTGAACGGCACCCGTGAGGCGATCTTTGCACTGGTCCAGGCCGTAGTGGATGCCAGCAAGCCGGCAACCGTGGTCAGCCCGAATCCGTTTTACCAGATCTACGAAGGCGCAGCTTTCCTCGCCGGCGCCAACCCGGTGTACCTGCCCTGCGACGCCAGCAACGGCTTTATCCCGGACTTCGATGCGGTGCCGGACTCGGTCTGGCAAGACTGCCAGATCCTATTCCTGTGCTCCCCGGGCAACCCCAGCGGCGCTGTGATTCCCCGGGAAACCCTGGTAAAGGTGATCGAACTGGCGGACCGCCACGACTTCCTGGTCGCCTCGGATGAATGCTACTCCGAACTCTACCCGGACGAAGCCAACCCGCCCGAAGGCCTGCTGCAAACCTGCGCCGCCATCGGCCGGCACGACTTCAAGCGCTGCGTGGTGTTCCACAGCTTGTCCAAGCGCAGCAACCTGCCAGGCCTGCGCTCGGGCTTTGTGGCCGGCGACGCCGAAGTGCTGGCCGGCTACCTGAAATACCGCACCTACCACGGCTGCGCCATGCCCGTTCACAACCAGCTGGCCAGCATCGCCGCCTGGAACGACGAAGACCACGTGCGGGAAAACCGCGCGGCCTACCGGGCCAAGTTCGAAGCCGTGGTGCCTATCCTGCGCGAAGTGATGAACGTAGACTTCCCGGATGCCGGTTTCTATCTGTGGCCGGAAACGCCCATGGACGACGAAACCTTCGCCCGCGAGCTCTCCGCCCGGCAGAACGTACACGTACTGCCCGGCCGATACCTGTCCCGCACCGTGGATGACCACAACCCCGGCGAGAACCGGGTACGCATGGCTTTGGTAGCACCGCTGGAGGAGTGCGTGGAAGCGGCACGGCGGATTGTGGAGTTTGTTAAGAACTACTGATTAGCCACGGAAGACACGGAAGGACACGGAAAGAAAAGACGAAGGGATTTTTTGCCCTTTATTTTTCCGTGTCCTTCCGTGGATTCCGTGGCAAAAAAGGCGTTAAACCATGAAACTATACGGCATCAAAAACTGCGACACCGTCAAAAAAGCCCGCAAGTGGCTAGACGACAACGGCATCGCCTACGAATTCCACGATTTCAAGAAAGACGGCCTCACCAGCGAGAAGCTGAGCCAGTGGGAACAGGCCATCGGCTGGGAGACGCTGGTCAACAAACGCGGCACCACCTGGCGGAAACTTCCGGATGACGTTCGCGAGACCATCAACGCCCAAAGCGCGCACCAGATCATGCTGGAGAACACCTCCATCATCAAACGCCCCGTGGTGGAGCGGGGCGACGAGGTAAGCGTGGGTTTTAACGCAGACCAGTGGGCTTCGTGGGCTGACTGACTTTTTTCGGCCACGGAAGACACGGAAAAACACGGAAAGAAAATACGAAGGGATTTTTTGCCACGAAATCCACGAAAGAACACGAAAGAACACGAAAGGAAAGACAAAGACGTTTTGGTTTTTAATCCCTCATCTTTGTTCGTGTTTTTTAGTGGATTTCGTGGCAAAAAAATCTTTTAAGCCCTTTATTTTTCCGTGTCCTTCCGTGTCTTCCGTGGCAAAAACATTTCTTCAATTTTAGAACACAGGAGAAGATCAGATGAGTTTTGCATTCGGCATTGGCATCGGCACCCAGAACAACCAGGGCGAATGGCTGGAGGTCTATTACCAGCAGCCGGTCATCACCCCGGGCAAAGACCTGATCGATGTAGTTGAAACAGCGCTGGACTATAAAGGCGGCAACCAGGCCATCGAAGCTGGCGCCGAGCAGCTGAGCCAGTTTGCTAACGCCCTGCGCCAGGTGGGCCAGACCGGACAGGCCAAGCTGGCGGAGCAAGCCGCCAACAGCAAACGCCCGGTAGTGGTTACCGTACTGGCCACCGACGACACCGCCTCCAGCACCCCCGAGGTGTACCTGAAGCTGCACCTGATTTCCCACCGCCTGGCTCGCCCTCACGGCCTGAAGCTGGACGGCATTTTTGGCCTGCTGCCAAACCTGGCCTGGACCAACGAAGGTGCCATCGACCTGAACGAACTGCCGGAGCGCCAACTGCAGGCCCGTCTTGAAGGCCGTACCCTGGAAGTGAAATCCGTCGACAAGTTCCCGCAGATGACCGACTACGTGGTACCCACGGGCGTGCGCATTGCCGACACCTCACGGGTTCGCCTGGGCGCCTACGTGGGTGAAGGCACTACCGTGATGCACGAAGGTTTCATCAACTTCAACGCCGGCACCGAAGGCACCAGCATGGTCGAAGGCCGCATCTCCGCCGGCGTGATCATCGGCAAAGGCTCTGACCTGGGCGGCGGCTGCTCCACCATGGGTACCTTGTCTGGCGGCGGCAACATCATTATCTCCGTAGGCGAAAACTGCCTGCTGGGCGCCAACGCCGGCATCGGTATCCCGCTTGGCGACCGCTGCACGGTTGAAGCTGGCCTGTACATCACCGCCGGCACCAAGGTGAACCTGCTGGACGACAACAACGAGCAGGTAGAAGTCATCAAGGCCCGAGACCTGGCCGGCAAGAACGACCTGCTGTTCCGTCGCAACAGCCTGACCGGCGCGGTCGAATGCAAGACCAACAAAACCGCGATTGAGCTTAACGACGAACTGCACGCTAATAACTAAAGGCGTTTTTTAGCCACGGAATCCACGGAAGGACACGGAAAGAAAAGACGAAGAGATTTTTTGCCACGAAATCCACGAAAGAACACGAAAGGAAAGACAAAGAAGTTGTGGTTTTTAATCCGTTATCTTTGTTCGTGTTTTTTAGTGGATTTCGTGGCAAAACCGTCTTTATCTTTTCATTTTTCCGTGTCCTTCCGTGGATTCCGTGGCAAAAGCAATCTTTAAACCGAGACTACAAAGGCCCCCAGCATGTCACTCTCCCCCACCCTAGAACTCGCCATGGATCTCATCAGCCGTCCGTCTGTAACGCCGGATGACGCTGGCTGCCAGGAGCTGATGATGTCCCGCCTGGCACCGCTGGGCTTTACTGGCGAGAACATGCGGTTTGGTGACACCGACAACCTCTGGGCACGTAAAGGCTCGGATGGTCCGGTGCTGGCCTTTGCCGGCCATACTGATGTAGTGCCCACCGGCCCGGAGAAGAACTGGGCCCATGCGCCGTTTGAACCGGTGATCAAAGACGGCTACCTTTACGGCCGGGGCGCCGCCGATATGAAAGGCAGCCTGGCGGCTTTCGTGACCGCCTGCGAGCGCTTTGTGGCGAACAACCCGAACCATCGCGGCTCCATCGCCCTGCTGATCACCAGCGACGAAGAAGGCCCGGCCCAGCACGGCACCGTGAAGGTAGTCGAAACCCTGGAAGCCCGGAACGAGAAAATGGACTGGTGCCTGATCGGCGAGCCATCCAGTACCCATCAAGTAGGCGACGTGATCAAGAACGGTCGCCGGGGCTCCCTGCATGGCTACCTGACCGTGCACGGCGTACAGGGCCATGTGGCCTACCCGCACCTGGCGGAGAACCCGGTACACACGGTGGCACCGGCACTGGATGCCCTGGCCAAGGAGTTCTGGGACAACGGCAACGATTACTTCCCGCCCACCACCTTCCAGATTACCCGCATCGAGTCTGGCGTTGGCAGCAACATCATCCCCGGAGAATGCCTGGTGCACTTCAACTTCCGCTATTGCACGGAAAACACCGCAGAAAGCCTGGAAGAGCGAGTAGTGGCCGTGCTGGACCGCCACAACCTGAAATACGACCTGCAATGGCACCTCAGCGGCCGGCCCTTCCTGACCGACAAAGGCGCCCTCGTGTCCGCCAGCCAGAACGCCATCCGCACCGTAACCGGCCGCGAAACCGAACTGTCGACCTCCGGCGGCACCTCCGACGGCCGCTTCATCGCCCCCACCGGCGCCCAGGTAGTAGAACTCGGCCCCATCAACGCCACCATCCACAAAGTGGACGAATGCGTGAAGGCCGAAGACCTGGATACCCTGTCAGAGATCTATGAGCAGATACTGGTGGAACTGCTGGGGTGATTTTTTTGCCACGGAATCCACTAAAAAACACGAACAAAGATGAGGGATTAAAAACCAAAACGTCTTTGTCTTTCCTTTCGTGTTCTTTCGTGGATTTCGTGGCAATAAAGTTTTTATCTTTTCATTTTTCCGTGTCCTTCCGTGGATTCCGTGGCCAATCTATTCTTTTAGTAAATCAATAATGCGGAGGCGGGGTCTCTTCATCTTCAGGGCGGATGTTTGACGGCGAGATATCCTTCAGCTGCTTGTGCAGCATCCTCTTCGCATCCCACAGCTCGCGAATATCCATTTCCTGCTTGGCCACCTGCTCACTCAGGGTGTTAATCACGTCATCCTGGAACGCAAGTCGCATTTCCAGCTCCGCAATTCTGTCTTCGAGGGTGTTTTTGCTCATGAGGTTTGGTCAGCCCTTTCGGTAATCTGGTATCATGCCGCCTTTTACCGCCACAGCCGGATTTCTGGCCGGGCGGCGTTCATCGGCCGGACATGCCATGTTACCTGATGCCCGGCTTTTTATCGTTAGCGTTAACCCATGGAGAATATTCAGCCAATGCGTAATCCAGCCAAAGCGATCCGCCTTGCCCTTATGATCGCAATTCCGGCACCTCTGGTATTGTTTCTGTTGTTGTCTGCCACCCCGCACTTCCTGGCCGCCCTGAGTGCCGGCAACCTTGCTGAGGCACTGGGCAGTGCTGGCGGCCTGGCAGCGTATCTAATTGCCTTTGTTGTGTTTGCAGTTACCGCTTTCCTGGCAATCACACTGGCCAGCAAAAAAGCATCACCGGCAGCCGCACGCCAGCACAGCCGTCCGGCCCGTGCCAGCCAGTCTGACAACGCCAACTATGATGACGAAGATGATGATTTTGACGAAAGCACCCCCGAAGGAAACGAAGAGGGCACCGTCAAATGGTTCAACGTGAAGAAAGGCTTCGGCTTTATTGTGCGCGACAGCGGTGACGAAATCTTCGTGCACTTCCGCGCCATCCGTGGCCGCGGCCGTCGGGTTCTGCGTCAGGGCCAGCTGGTTCGCTTCGACGTAGTGGAAGCCGACAAGGGCCTGCAAGCCGACAACGTGTCTATCCTGAGCGAATAAACCGGTTCTGAAGGTACCGAAAGGCAGCCTGTGCGGCTGCCTTTTTTCGTTAACAGGCGGACAAAACGCTCAGTTCCAGACCACCTGCTGCTCACCCCGTTGATCCAGTCGCCACCACTTCTCTTCTTCCACCGGGTCACCCTCTTTCCAGTCACCCAGGCTACAGCGGATTTCACCTTCCATTGCACGCCAGGCACTGCGGGCACAGTCCAGGTCACTGTTCCATGGCAGGTCTTCACCTTCCATGAGCAGCGAGGTGAAACGCTTGCCAAAAGCGCCGGGGTACAAGGTGATACGCAAAGCGGCACCGTTGAAGGCACCACTGCCCTTCACCACAGACGACACATCAGCATCGTCCAGTTGCAGCTGGTCTAGCTGCCCCTCAAGCCATCCGGAGACAGCGCCCGGCTCAAGGTCACGAATATAGATTTCCAGATCCTGCACCCGAGGAATCTCCCTGCTGTTGATCACAATGCAGGACATAGTGAACCGGCCCGGGCTTACCTGCAACCCATCGTTCAAGTTCCTCGCGAAGATCTTCCGCCAGAAGGCGACGCAGGGTTCCGGCCTTTTGGCGTTCACGCCACCCCACCTCACCAGCCGCCTGCTGAATCGACAACAGGGATAGCTCCTGCTCAGAAACCGCCCAGTCTTCCTCCCGGGCCAGGGCCACCAATGACTGCCGCCGCAGTGCATCCTGCTGGCCGGCGGCGGCCAGCGCTTCCAGCGGCCCTCTGCCGGCAAACAGATCCAGCCGGGCAGCCGCCCGGCGCACCCATTCCAGCATGCCTCCGGGCCGCGCCACCAGTCGGCTGTGCCGCGAACTGGCATACTCCACTGCCGCCGGCGACAGCTGGATATTCCAGCGTTTTTCTATCGCGGGCTGATGGGCCATGAGTATGGCTTTGCGCTGCATCACACTCATCTCCGGCATGGTCAGGGTATCCGGGCTGCGCCCAAGAACCTGCTCCAACCGCTTAAAGGACTCCTGCTCTCCGGTGTCTGCAGAGAGCAAAAGCAAAGGGCCCTGCCAGCCGGTGACCAGTTCGCGCACCACACCATCCGGTAGCTGCATCAGCTCCAGCAACGCGGCCGGAGACACATTGTCCATCAACAGCGCCGGCCAGTGCAGCTCGCCGGTTTCCGCGCCGGGCGCAACCGGCTGATCCGAAGCCATAACCTCTGCCTGCCGGCGGGGGTCAACCTGCACCCACAAAAATCCGGGCAGAGCCTGAAGCATCTGCAGCCAGCGGCTTTTACCTGATCCCGCATCACCCTTCAGCCAGATCAGTGCCTGAGGCCTGGCTGAGGTAATCACCACCACCTCCTCGGCCAGCTCCAGCCACCCAGGATCGGTCACCGTTAACGGGGTAACGTCCGCATCAAGCCCCGCAACTGGCGCAAAAAGCCCATCCGGCTGGGCCGGCCAGTGGTTGACCAGCTCCAGTACCGCCACATAGGCTTTGTCCTGCAGGCGCTCAGCGCCGGATGCCAACTGCCGCAACAGATGCGGCCACTCCAGCCACGGGGCCTCATAATTCTCACGCGCACCGGCAATCCAGTAAATGAGCTGGGAAGACAGGTCACCATCGCCCCGGACTTCGGTAACGATGGGTTGCTCGCCCTGAATGGTACGCACGAGTTCGTCCAGATCGACGCCCTGGCGTTTCAGAAAGGGGGCTATATCCGGAATGGCGTCCAGCAACGCCAAAAGAAAATCTTCTGCGGTGATCACCGTACCGCCGCGGCGGTCGACACTGTCCCGTGCCTGCACAAGTGCCGCCTGACAGGCGGGAGACAGGCAAGCTTGCCAATCATCCATTCGGCAACTCCTTCCTTGGTAGTGAGAGGCGCATCATCCTGATGCATTTGTGAAAACGGTCAAAAATTCTAGAGACCCGGAGGAGCCGGAGCAACGACAAACCGGCAGTTTTGATGACTGGCTCAAGGATTTTGGTGTTGCTCCGGGGTTTATGTACCCAGACTTACCAGCTACCGGTATTACCCATGCTGGCCCAGGGCTCCTGCGGCTGAAGTGCTTCGCCCTTTTGCAGCAGTTCAATGGAGATATTGTCCGGCGTGCGGATAAACGCCATATGGCCATCACGGGGTGGGCGATTGATGGTAACGCCGTTAGCCTGGAGCTTTTCGCACAGCTCATAGATGTTATCCACCCGGAACGCCAGGTGCCCGAAATTACGGCCTCCGGTGTATTCCTCCGGATCCCAGTTGTAGGTCAGCTCTACCATCGGAGCCTTGTCTTCCCGGGCACGGGCTTCGTCTTCCGGAGCGGCCAGGAACACCAGGGTAAAGCGGCCCTGCTCGCTGTCTTTACGGGAGATTTCCACCATGCCCAACAGGTCGCAGAAGAAATGGAGAGTGTCATCCAGATTGCTGACTCGAATCATCGTATGCAGGTATTGCATGGTTGGCTCCTGAATTTAATGGCTCTTAAACCACCACAGTTTACGTTATTCTCGGGCCATGACGACAAACGCAGATACCGAAACCCTGCTCAGCTTTCAGACACCCTCCGTGCGCCACCTGGCGTGGCTGTGCTCTGCACCACTGTTGCTGGAAACCCCTGTGTCTTTTTATCCCGCGCAGTGGCTACCTGACGACTACCTGGAACGATTGCAGCACTGGGACCAGCACCCGGAAGCCAGTCCGGCACGACTAAGCGAGCCCGCCGAGCGGCGCTTAGGCCATTACTTTGAGCGTTTGTATGAAGTGCTTCTGAAGGACTTGTTGGGGTGGGAGCTGGTACTGAAGAACCAGCAAATCAAAGCCGATAACCGAACCATTGGCGAGCTCGACTTCGTAGTGCGTAACCGCCAGACCGGTTGCCTGGAACACCACGAGATCGCCATTAAATACTATCTGGGCGTGGACGAAGGCGAAACTGGCACGCGGTGGTACGGCCCCAACGCCCGGGATCGACTGGACCTGAAAGCAGACCGAATTCTGAGCCACCAAAGCCCCATGGCACAGCGGGTCGAGGCTCAGGCGTTGCTGGCAGAGCTAGGGATTTCAGAACCGATTGTTCCGAGAGTGTTTATGCCGGGTTATCTGTTCTATCCCGGTGATCGAGTGGAACTGCCGGATTACGTGCCGGCGGAGCACCTGCAAGGGCGCTGGTGCTATGCCCGGGAATTGGAGAACTCAGACCTGACCGGCTGGGTGCCATTAAAGAAGCCTCATTGGATCGGGCCCTGGAGACAGGGTGAGCAGCCTGATGTTCGAGCTGCCCGGGAGGCGCTGGAGTTTGTGGACACTAAAGGCGTGCCAGCTTTGTTTGCCCGGGTGGAGTGGCAGCCGGGGCTTGGATGTTGGGTTGAGCGGGAGCGGTGGTTTGTGGTGCCTGGGGAGTGGCCTGCGTGATATCAATGAGTGCCAGAGGGGTGAATCATGCCCAGATAAACACCTCAGCCCATTCAGGCAAGACGTCCTGGTGCAGCACCCACTCTGCCCCATGAAACTCGGCCACTCGCAGAAAGGGCCTCTCGGCACTGGAGTTGTCAACGAGATAGAGTTCGTCCACCAAACCGATGCTTGCCTTCACATTCTGCATGGTACGAGGGATACGCGTTTCGATCTTTTTCTCCGGAACTCCATGCCCTCCTGCCTTAACCCGTGAGGACACTCGAGCCTTGTTCAGCTCAACCAACTGCAGATGGAAGTACACCATTTTGATTCGAAAGCCCGCCGCTTTGGCTGTGCCCAGAAAGTCCAATTTCGATGGATGAGAGAAGACTGTTTCAAAGCAAAAGCTGCTGCCCTCTTCCAGAAAGCGAAATCGCTCCTTCTCTGCAATCAAAGCAGCCGCATAACTATGCTTTTCAGGCGCCTCCGGCCAGAGTGTCCTGGCAATATTATCCGCATTTATAAACGGCAAATTTCGGCGCGCCAGGAATCTTTCATAAAAGGTCGACTTACCAGCCCCATTGCCGCCGACCAGTATCCATAGTTCAGGCTGCGTCGTCTCGATCATTCAGCGCCTCAAAAGCTCCATTT
Organism: uncultured Marinobacter sp.; assembly: GCA_964446185.1. GTDB lineage: Bacteria > Pseudomonadota > Gammaproteobacteria > Pseudomonadales > Oleiphilaceae > Marinobacter. The sequence continues at coordinate 18,231 of CAYUNQ010000017.1, forward strand.
TTGAAAACACCGGTTTGCCGGGTGCCATCAGGATGGATAGCCTGCAGGTAGCCCGGCTTGTCCGGTGAGCGCTGATAGACAACCCGATTGTTAGCAATAGCCCTGGCGAGCTCACCCGAGTCACGAGCCGCATCAACCTCAGCCCATAAGTCATCACTGGACACCGGCTCCGGAACTAACGGTTCTACCCTTACCCGACGATTACCCTGCACAATGGAAATCAGATCCTCTGCCGAGACTTCGCCAGCCACAACCCTGCCAATCTCCGCCCAGTATTCGATCTGCTTGGGCGTAGAGCGACGCTGAACCTGTGCCTCCGCTGATGCTTCACGGATCAGCTTGTCATCGATTCGAATTGCAGTTGCCATGGTGCCCTCCTGAGGTGATTGCCGCGAACTATGCATACAGATTACTACAGGTGTTGCGTTTTGCAACATCAAATCGGCCAAGCCTCGGCCGGTCGTAGTTTGCGGTACTCATCCATCGAAATTTTGCCCAGTTGCGGCGTCAGCTTGCAGGTTCTCTCGCCCCAGGGATAGCTCTCCTGCCGCCGATGAACCTCGTTCCAGCCTTCACCGTTTTTCCAGGCTTCCAGATCGAGGTCGCGCCAGTATCTGGGATTGCGCCCCGTTCTCTTATCGTGTTCTGCGGTTACCGGGTCCAGGTGCCTGAAAGGCTCCAGGCGAGGGGTGTCGGGCAAGGGTTGCGTCACATCCATGTAGGTCTGCAGCATATCCCAGGTGGCCAGCACCTCTGACTTGCTGGACTCGATGGAGCTGAACGCCATCTTATGAAAGGACTTCTGGGTGTAACGATGTACCAGAATCAGACGGTAGAAGACACCGCTCTGCTGGATAACACGGTCAACATAGGCGTCAAACTCGACGAACGGTGCCTGGAAAAAGCGCCCGCCTCCCATGGCCAGACGGACTTGGCCGGTCACTCGGTTGAATTCACTGCAGCCATCTTCAAGGGTCTTGTCCAGCCTTTTGTTGATGGCTTTTTCGAAGGGTTTAAGGA